>DAOWNK010000125.1 GCA_030642635.1 Pirellulales bacterium | reverse complement strand
TTTTCCAGAACACATACACGTTTTCAATATGCTAGCATTTACAGTTTAATATGGATTTTCATTCTACCATCAATAATCCGGGATGTGAAGCCTCCCCTGCTCGCGTATTTTGCCCGTCTTCCGGCCGCCATGTAGCAACCGAGCTTGCACAAAACGGCAGTTAAGGGCATGATATTTCACATAATGTTCAAGCCACCGTACCGGCGGCCGCTAAACGTGGGAATTAACCCGTTTAGCGGTCGCCGGCACGGCGACCTTGGCTCCTAACATCACGATTTCAAATGACAAGAAAAATGCGATTTAGCGTCAATAGCAGCATTGTTGCATGTTTGACCATAATAACACTGCTTCTGACGGCAGGTTGCGGCAGTGAAGACGACGCCGGTCCTCCGGCAGCCACCGACAGAGCCGATGTCGAGCAACACCGGCAATCGACCGAAACCCCTTCCGGCAAACCGGCCGGCGATCCACTCCACCCGGTGGTAGTGGTCGAGACCTCGTTAGGGAATATCACTGTGGGGCTCAACGCCGAAAACTCGCCGCTGACCGTCGATAACTTCCTTGCATACGTCGACAGCGGACACTACGACCGGACCATTTTTCACCAGGTACTCCAAGATTATCCTCGGGTCGTCATCGGCGGTGCGTTTACCTCTGAGTTGATCGAGAAGCCTGTACATACACCGATACGCAACGAGGCACACAACAAATTGTCCAATCGTCGCGGCACGATCGCCATGGCCAGACAGCCGGAAGCCGTCGACAGCGCAACCTGCCACTTCTTTTTTAACGTCACAGACAACGAAAAGGTTCTCGACCACAAGGATCGCACGCTGGAAGGTTACGGATATTGCGTGTTCGGCGAAGTGGTCGAAGGGCTGGATGTGGTTGACAGGATCGCCGAGGCCGAGGTGCATGACAAACCACAGTTCGAGCAGATTCCAGTGCAGACGGTGCTGATCCGGTCGGTACGTCGGGTGAAGTAGCTTTCAGCTATCAGCAGTCAGCTATCAGTCGACCAACTCACAAATCCGACCGGTACGCGACTCTAACTCGATGACATCCTTTTCGGTCGCCGTGCCAAGCGGCGGATATGTGCGGATACGTTTCGACGGAACACCCCCCAGATGAGCCAGCATGTCGGCGACCGTCCAATCGGTCGGAAGTAGAGTCGGCAAGGCGGTGGCCATGATCGATCCCTCGTGGAGGTATTGATTTCACATTCTATTATAGCCGATCTCGAAATTTGTTGCACCCGGGGTTGAATTTCTTGGAGATTGAGTCAAAATGACGAATTCCAAGTAAAAATGGAGTATCCAGAGGACAAGCATGGCAGAAGTATTAACCGTTAAAATACGCGAGCATGCCGGAAAACACCATAGTCGTCGATTACGCAACTCGGGCAGCATCCCGGTGGTGCTCTACGGACACGGCAAGGAAAACGTATGCCTGAGCACCCCGGCCGAGCAGCTAGACGCGGTGATCCGACACGGCAGCCGGTTGATCGACCTGACCGGTGCGGTCAGCGAATCGGCGTTTATTCGCGAGGTGCAGTGGGATACCTGGGGAACACACGTCTTGCACGTCGATTTCACACGAATCTCGGCCGACGAGAAGGTCGAAGTGCAACTTCTGGTCGAGTTGCGCGGCGAAGCGCCGGGTGTGAAAGAGGGCGGTGTAGTGGAGCACCTTATCCACGAAGTGCAGATCGAGTGCCCAGCCGCGGCCGTCTCGGAAAAACTTGAAGTGAACATCAACAGCCTGAAGCTCGGAGATTCAATTACCGTGGCCGATCTGAAACTGCCGGAGGGTGCATCGGTCCACGGCGATCCAACAGCGGTGGTTGTCCATTGCGTCGAGCCGGTCGAGGCGCCGGAGGAAGAAGCCGCCGAAGCGGCTCCGACCGAGCCGGAGGTGATCGGCGCAAAGGAAAAGGAAGAAGAAGGGACGAAAGAACAATAATTGATGAAGCTCGTCGTTGGGTTGGGGAATCCGGGCAAACGTTACAGGGGAACACGGCACAACGTCGGGTTTGACGTACTGGCCGAGCTTGCCCGATTGTTCGGCACGGGCGGCGTAAAATCGAAGTTCCATGCAGAAGTGCTCGAAGCCGACATCGGCGGCCAAAAGGCGTTGCTGATAAGCCCGTTGACATATATGAACAACAGCGGAACGAGTGTCCAGGAGGCAAAGAGTTTTTACAAATTAACGGCGGAAGACTTGTTGGTCGTCTGCGACGATCTGAACCTGCCTTTGACGAAGCTCCGATTTCGCACGAAAGGTTCTTCTGGAGGTCAGAAGGGTTTGGAGGACATCGTGCGCCGGATTGGGACCGATGAGTTTCCGCGGCTACGCATCGGAATCGGCTCTCCGCCGGACGGTTGGGAGTGGGCCGATTACGTACTGAGTAAATTCGCCAAGGAGGAAATTCCTGATATCGAGGAAGCGGTGTGCAGTGCAGCCGATGCAGTCGTTGTTTGGGCCAAACAGGGCGTCGAAGTCTGCATGGATCAATATAATTGAAAATCAAAGCTACAAACTTAGGAGTGAAATTTTGGCAGAAAACGTCTACGAGGGCATGTTTATACTCGATTCGAACCGCTACGGCCGCGATTCAGCAGCGGTATCGGGTCAAATACCGGAAATGATCGAGAAGGCCGGCGGCGAGATGCTCGTCAGCCGGCTTTGGGAAGAACGTCGCTTGGCTTATTCAATCAAAAGCCATCGTAAGGGAACATATTGGTTGACGTACTTCCGGCTAGACGGCGGTGAGTTGGCCTCCCTGGAGCGGCAGTGTCATCTGAGCGACAGTATCCTGCGGGTGTTGTTCTTGAAGGTGGACCCGCGGATCGTCGACGCGGTGGTCGAACATGCCAGTGTTACATCGGCTACAACCGCCGACGAGAAAAAGCCGACTGACGCCGACGAGAAAAAGGACGATCTCAAGGATAAGAAAGAAGTCGTGGCTGAGGAACCGGCCTCCAAAAATGCTGGCGACTAAAGTAGTAAAACGTTTAGCCGCCGGTACGGCGGTGAATTTTTGCGGCGTGAACACCGAAAATAAATCCGGAAATAGGAGAAAATAAGTATGGCCAGTTACAACCGCGTTGTACTGCTCGGCAATCTAACTCGCGATCCGGAGTTGCGATATATCCCCAGCGGCACCGCAGTGGCCGACATCGGGCTGGCCGTGAACGATAAGCGAAAGAACGCCCAAGGAGAATTGGTGGAGGAAACCACCTTTATTGACGTTACCTTTTGGGCGCGAACCGCAGAGGTGGCCAGCGAGTACCTAAGCAAGGGTTCGCCGGTGCTCATAGAGGGCCGCTTAAAGTTAGACCAGTGGGAGACCCAAGACGGTCAGAAACGGTCGAAATTGCGAGTGGTCGGCGAGCGGATGCAGTTGCTCGGCGCCGCCGGCGGCGGTGGTGGTGGTGGTCGGCCGCCCGCACAGAAAGACAACCAATACAGCCAGCCGGCTCCGCCCGAGCAAGATGGCGGACCTCCACCGGCCGAAGACCCTGGCGACGATATACCGTTTTGATTGAGGTGCGTTTCACGCACCCAGCAAATTTATGAGAAAAATTCGATGACCCAGACAAAAACGAAAAAGACGCGTCACGTTCCGCATCGCAGCAAGCGGCTTCCGAAGGGCCTGCACGGTGGGATTGAACTGCTGCTGGTCCAGTCGGTCGAGCACCTCGGCAGCCAGGGCGACATTGTCGATGTCCGCCCGGGCTATGCAAACAACTATCTGTTGCCGCAGGGACTGGCCACCGTCGCCACCGACCATCACAAGCGAATGGTGGAGAAGCACAAGGCAAAGTTGGCCGAGATAGAACAGGCGCGGCTTTCCGACCTCCAGTCGTTGGCCGATCTGATCGGTCATCAAAGCATTACCATCAAGACCAACGCCAACGACGAGGGGCACCTGTACGGCTCGGTCGGCGAGCCGGAGATCGTGGCCGCACTGAAACGCAACAACATCACCATCACCCAGGACCAGGTGAGGCTGACCGGCCCGCTTAAGGAACTCGGTTTGTATACCATCAAAATCCACGTGGGCCGTGATACTGACAGCGAAGTGAAAATCTGGGTCGTTCCCTCAGTTACCAACGACGAGCCGGTGGAGGAAAGCTGACACCGGTTTTGCACAGTCGGCTATCGGCTGGTAATTTTTGGAAACATATTTCAAAATACTCTAAACGCCTGGAAATCCGCACTTTTCATCGAACTTCCGATAGTTTTGCACGGCATTGTTTCACTGCGTGCAAAATTCAAAATTCTTCAATAAGTCAGCTAATTGAGTGGTAGCGGCGTTGTTTTGCATAATGCCTTGAACAAATGTATAATATCGCCCGGCTAATTTCAAGGTCAATTTTTGGTTGATGGTGCGTTTCACGCACCCTACAATCCCGGAGACTATGCAATGATGGCGCCCAATGCGCTTGCGGGCCTGATCGAGCGGTTCGACAGCCACCGCGAGATGTACCGATCCGGCCGATACAACGAGACCCAGCTTCGGCGCGATTTCCTCGATCCGTTGTTCAGGGCACTCGGCTGGGACGTTGACAACAAGAAGGGCTACGCCGAGTGCCCGTGATTAAGTGTGCCACTGCTTCGCAGAAGCAGTGCGAGTGGATGGTGTCGATTGCATCGACGCGGCGAACAAATTCGCCGGTTAAAGGGGATCGTGTTGCGACCTTTGCGCACGGGCCGAATCTTGTTAGGATAAGCAATTCTGCGTTTGTTGCGACCAATCTATAAGGAAATCGAACATTGCTGCGAACTCATACTTGTGGAGAACTGCGCCCGGAGCACGTCGGCCGGGAGGTGACGTTGTGCGGCTGGGTCGATACCTGTCGCGACCATAGCGGCGTGCTGTTTGTCGATCTGCGCGACCGGTACGGCCGTACCCAGGTGGTATTCGCCCCGGAGAGCGGCGACAAGACGCTCGGGCTGGCAAAAACGCTGCGGTCGGAATTCGTTATCTCGGTGTCCGGCAAGGTGGCCACCCGGCCGGAGGGCACAGTCAATGCGAAGCTGGCAACCGGCCAGATCGAGCTGCGTGTACGTCACTTGGAGGTACTGAACCCAAGCCTCACGCCACCATTCCAGCCGGGCACGAAGGAGTTGCCCGGCGAGGACCTACGGCTTAAGCACCGCTACATCGACCTGCGCCGAGCTGAGATGCAGCAGACGCTTGCACTGCGGCATCGGATGATCCAGATTATGCGAGATTACTTCGACCGGCAAGGGTTCATCGACATCGAGACCCCGATGCTCGGCCGCAGCACGCCGGAGGGCGCCCGCGATTACCTGGTGCCCAGCCGGATTCAGCAGGGAGCGTTTTACGCCTTGCCGCAATCGCCGCAGTTGTACAAGCAGATATTGATGATCGCCGGCTACGACCGCTACGTGCAGATTGCCCGATGCTTCCGCGACGAGGACCTGCGAGCGGACCGTCAGCCGGAGTTCACGCAGTTGGACTTGGAGATGTCGTTCGTCGATGCCGACGACGTGATCGGCATGGTGGACGAGCTGGTCGCCCGGCTGGCCGAGGAGATTTTGGGCGTCGAGTTGCCCCTGCCGCTGCCGCGGATGACCTACGACGAGGCGATGGAGCGGTTCGGCCACGACGCACCGGACTTGCGGTTCGGCATGGAGCTGGTCGATCTGAGCGATATTGCCATGGAGGCCGAGTTTCGGGTGTTTCGCGGTGCTGTGGACTCCGGCGGCCGTGTGCGTGGGATAAACGCCAAGGGCGCCGCAGATCGCTATTCTCGAAAGGGTATCGACGAATTGACCGCCTATGTGGTCGAGGATTTTGGCGCCAAGGGCCTGGCGTGGTTCAAAATGGGTAAAGACGGCAAACCGGCCTCTCCAATCGCCAAGAATTTCGGTGACGATCTGCTACAAAAGATCGCACGGCGTATGGACGCCTCGCCGGGCGACTTGCTGTTGTTCGTCGCCGACCGGTACGAGGTGACCTGCAAGGCGCTGTATGGTTTGCGCAAGCGGCTCGGTGCAGAGTTGAAGCTGTACGACCCGGCTGAAATGCACTTCTCCTGGGTGGTCGAGTTCCCGATGTTCGCATACGACGAGGAAGCGGACGGTTGGGCGGCCATGCACCACCCGTTCACTATGCCAAGAAAACAGGACCTTGAACTGCTGGCGACCGAGCCGGGCAAGTGCCGCGCACAGGCGTACGACCTGGTCATAAACGGCTCGGAGGCGGGCGGCGGCACCGTCCGAATACACAACCAGCAGCTACAGCAGCAGGTGTTCCAGTTGCTGGGCATAGACGAGCATACGGCGGTCGAGCGGTTCGGGTTCCTGCTGGATGCGTTGCAATACGGTGCCCCGCCGCACGGCGGTATCGCCTTGGGGATCGACCGGCTGGTGATGCTATTCGGTCGTCTGGAGAGCATTCGAGATGCAATTGCGTTCCCCAAGACCCAACGGGCGACCGACTTGATGACCGGGGCGCCCAGGGCGGTCGACGCCCGGCAGTTGCGTGAGCTTGGGATCAAGACCACCGGTTGACGGATCGGCCGGCGGTTGCGAAACTGGTAGGGTGCGTGGAACGCACCGTGAAATATGGTAAAAGGTGCGTTTCACGCACCCTACATGTTGTTCAGTGTAAAGCCGCGACCAGTGGTCGCGGTTGGTTGGGTTACCGACCAAGTATGGTCCGCGACCACTGGTCGCGGCTTTACTTTAACAAAGGAAAGTCGATTCAATGCGGATTTACAACCAATCGTGGCAGATGTTCTTGGCGGTTTGCCTGCTCGTCGTGTGTGTGGGTTGTCCGAGCCGTCGGGATGCGGAGAACACAGAAGAAACGACCGAACAGTCGGCGGTCGTCGAGTCGGAGCCGATGGTGCCGGAGACCATCGAGGAGCCGGCAAAATCCAAGGAACCCGATGAACCGGCCAGGCCTGAGATACCCAAGGTCCGGCTGACCGAGGCCCACAGTGTGACTTGCCTGGTCCAGGTCGGCGATGTCATGCCCAAGGCCGAGTTGCCGGCCGTCGGCGGTGGCGGCAGCGTTATGCCGATTGACGAGTTATATGGCGAGAAGCTTACAGTTATCTTATTTTGGAACAGTAATAGCATTTACGCCACGGCCGAGTTGGAAGACCTGACCGGAGACGTGGCGATACCGTTTGCCCAACAGGGAGTTCGCGTAATTGGTATCAACGAGGGCGACTCGCCGGAGGAGGCGGCCAGGCAGGTCGATTCGCTCGCCGCGAAATTCGCCAATTTTCTCGACCCGGGCGGAACGTTTTTTGTAAAGGTGGCCACGGAGAAAATCCCGCGAACTTATCTGCTCGACGCCGCCGGGAAAATTCTGTGGTTCGACATCGAGTATTCCGCAACCACACGCCGCGACTTGCAGCAAGCGATCAAGGTGGCGTTGGGAGAGATGTAATCGTGAATAGTTGCGATTATTTACCGAAGGTCGATCTGACGATCAACGCAGGGCAGGTCACGGATACGCTCTGCCGGTTCATCCACGATGAGATCGGCCGGGCAGGGTTCCAGCGTGCCGTGCTGGGGCTATCCGGAGGCGTTGATTCCAGCGTGGTCGTGTATCTGGCCGCCAGGGCGCTGAAGCCTGAAAACGTTTTGGCCGTGACCATGCCGTACAAGACTTCCAGCGAGGCCGCCGGCCGCGACAGCCGGACGGTTATTGAAATACTCGGTGTGCAGACGATCGACGTGCCGATTACCGAGCAGATCGACGCCTACTTCAAGCGATTTCCCGACGCCTCGCAAATGCGGTTGGCGAACAAGTGCGCCCGGGAGCGGATGACCGTGTTGTACGATCAAAGCGCGGTGTTCGAGGGCCTTGTCGTCGGCACGAGCAACAAGAGCGAGGTGCTGTTGGGCTACGGTACGCAGTACGGCGATACGGCCTCGGCGATCAATCCGCTTGGCAACCTCTACAAGACGCAACTCTATCAGCTTGCCGAACACCTTGGCGTGCCGGAAGAAATCCGCAAAAAGCCCCCTACCGCCGACCTCTGGCCGGGCCAGACCGACGAGGGAGAATTGGGATTCAGCTACGCCGAGGTCGATCGACTGTTGGTGCTTATGATCGATCGCCGACAGCAACGCGAGGCGATGATCGAAGCAGGTTTTGCCAGCGAGTTGATCGATCGGGTGTCCGATATGATCCGCCGCAACGAGTTCAAAAGCCGTACGCCAATGGTCGCCAGGTTAGGGTGAAAATTGGGGCGCAGTTCTTTTTTGCTTTTTCCGATTACGCCGACTATGCCGACCATTACGATGTGCAGAATGGTTTGACACCCCGGCCGACCGATGTAGAATGTAGGGTTTGCAGGGCAGAAGTAGCGAAGGGCGTATAGCTCAGTTGGTTTAGAGCGCATCCCTGATAAGGATGAAGTCCGAGGTTCGAATCCTCGTACGCCCACTTGTTGACTCAGTTCCAATACCTTTCGGTGACGATCTTCTCCTTGATGTAAAACCGGACAATCGCCTTGCCTTGTGTCTTGATGTCCGAGAACAGCGTGTCCTTCCGGCAAGCCTGCAAAACCTTTGCCGGCGTGGCGGCCGCGGCCAGATGGGGGCGGCGAGCATCTGGCGGTAGTTCCAGGGCATCCAATGCTGGGGGTGACTGGCGAGATCGTCCGCGCGACGCTCAAGCTCGGTCAGGTAGTCGAACGGATTGGCGGTGCAGAATCGCCTTCTTCAGGGCACGCTCGCAGATATTATTGTCCAGCGGCGCCCCAGGCACGCGCAGGAACAGCGTCAGTTTCTCCCAGTGCTTGAGCATGTACGCGATCGCCCCGCCCAGCGACGAGTTGGGCTC
>DAOWNK010000050.1 GCA_030642635.1 Pirellulales bacterium | reverse complement strand
CTCACGTTTAGCGGCCGCCGGTACGGCGGCCAAAGTCCAAACACATAGTTTTAGGCCGCCGTACCGGCGGCCGCTAAACGGATTTGGCGGCGGCCGCTAAACGACCGGGGGACTGGACGCCCGACGACGGTTTGATAGCATGGTGTCATGGTTGTCACACCAATGATGAAGCAATACCGAGACGCGAAGCAGGCGTGCGGCGATGCGCTGCTGCTGTTTCGGATGGGCGACTTCTACGAACTGTTCTACGACGACGCCAAGACGGCCGCCGTCACGCTCGGGCTGGCGCTTACAAGCCGCGAGAAGGGCAAAAACGCCATACCAATGGCCGGCTTCCCGCACCATCAGCTCGAAAGTTATCTAGGCAAGCTGATCGCCGCCGGCATGAGGGCGGCCGTGTGCGAACAGGTCGAGGACCCCAAAAAGGCCAAGGGGCTTGTCCGCCGCAAGGTCACGCGAATTGTCACACCCGGCACAGTGACCGATGAGGCGCTGCTGGACCCCCGAGAGAGTAATTTCCTTGCGGCGGTCGTGGGAGGGAATTTCTCGGAGAAGTCCTCAGACGGGAAGTCCTCGGCCGACGAGACGGCCGGCGTAGCCTGGGTTGAGCTATCTACCGGCCGGTTCATTGCGGCCGGTCTCCCGTCGCGGTTGGTGGCCGATCAGCTTGCAAGAATCGCGCCGGCCGAATGTCTAACGGTCGAGGACGCCGTACCGCTGCCGGCCGCGCTGGACGAGAAGATGATGGTCACGCGGCGTCCGGCCTGGGCATTCTCGCAGCAGAATGCTCAAGATACACTGTCGAAACATTTCGGCACCGCCACGCTCGAGGGTTTTGGTTGGCAACCTGACCGACCGGCTGATGCGCAAGCGATTCGTGCCGCCGGCGCAGTGCTCGATTACCTTACCGAGACACAGAAGACCTCGCTGGAGCACGTCGATCGCCTGGTTCCGTACCGCACGTCCGGCACGCTGGAGATCGACCAGTCCAGCCGCCGCAGCCTGGAGATATTGCGCACCATCCGCGACGGTCGCCGCGAAGGCTCGCTGCTGGCCGTGCTCGACCGCACGGTGACCGCCATGGGATCGCGGATGCTGGCCGATTGGGTCGCCAACCCGCTGACCGACCCGGCGGCCATCGGCGCCAGGCACAACGCTGTTGGTGAACTTTTCGGCGAGGTATCGTTGGCCGCCGAGCTGCACGACGCCCTGCGGAAGGTCTACGACGTAGAGCGGCTGCTGGGTCGAGTCGCCACGGGCAGGGCAAGCCCACGCGACCTGAGCTTTCTGGGCCGCACGTTGCGATGTCTGCCGGAGTTCAAGGCAAAACTCACCGCTCGCAAAAGCCGGTTGCTTGGTGAGTTGGAGGGCCGGATCGACTTGTGTGTGGAGCTTCGCAGCCGGCTGGAGTCCACGCTGGCCGACGATTGTCCGCTAAGCAGCCGCGACGGCGGTTTTATCAGAGCAGGGTTCAACGAGCAACTCGACGCCTTGCGAGAGCTTACCCGCGGCGGCAAGCAGTGGCTGGCCCAGTACCAGGCCGAGCAGGCCCGGCGGACCGGCATAGCGAACCTGAAAATCGGCTTCAACAAGGTGTTCGGCTACTACATTGAGGTAACGCACACACATAGCGAGAAGGTGCCCGAGGACTTCATCCGCAAGCAGACGCTCAAGAACGCCGAGCGATACATTACGCCCGAACTGAAGGAGTACGAGGAAAAGGTGCTCACTGCCGACGAGCGATCAAAGGAGTTGGAGTACGAGTTGTTCCTGGAGCTGCGCAATGCCGTGGCGGAATCGAGGCGCCGGATGCAATCGACCGCGGCGGCACTGGCGCAGGTCGATGTGTTGGTCGCCCTGGCCGAGCTTGCCAGGTCTCGGAACTACTGCCGGCCGGGAATGGTCGATCAGCCGGTGTTGCGAATCATCGACGGCCGGCACCCGGTCCTGGAAGTGATCGAGCCGGAGGGCACATTCGTGCCGAACGACACGACCGCCGGCGGCGAGAACGACGGCGGTGATAACGACGGCGGCGGCTCGGGCACGATTCTGCTTATCACCGGTCCGAACATGTCGGGCAAGAGCACCTACATCCGCCAGGTCGCACTGATTACGCTGATGGCGCAGATCGGCAGCTTCGTGCCGGCTCGGGAGGCGACCATCGGCATTGCCGATCGCATCTTTGCCCGGGTCGGGGCCAGCGACGAGCTTACGCGCGGGCAGAGCACGTTTATGGTCGAGATGACCGAGACCGCCCGGATATTGAACACCGCCACCGAGCGGAGCTTGGTGATCCTCGATGAGATCGGACGCGGCACGAGCACCTACGACGGCATCTCGTTGGCATGGTCGGTGGTCGAGTACCTGCACGAGCACATCGGTTGCCGGACGCTGTTCGCCACGCACTATCACGAACTGACCGACCTGGAGCAATCGCTCCGTAGTGTATCGAACCTGAACGTAGCGGTCCGCGAGTGGCGGGACGAGGTGGTGTTTTTGCACAAGATCGTACCCGGCTCGGCGGATAAGAGCTACGGCATCCACGTTGCCCGGCTTGCGGGCGTACCGCGTGAAGTAGTCGAGCGGGGCAAGGACATTTTGGCACGTCTGGAGGAGGAGCACCTCGACTCGGCCGGTCGTGCGAAGATTGCCCGGCCAGTGGAAACTCGCAAGTCGGGCCAGGTCCAATTAACGCTTTTCGGCCCGGCCGAGCACCCGCTGCTGGATGAATTGCGACAGGTTGACTTAAACAACCTCACGCCGATCGAAGCGATGCAATTGGTCCAGCAATGGCAAGAGTCGCTGGCGAAGGAGAAGTGAAACTCGAATAATACCGTTTAGCCGGCGTGCTTGCACGCCGTGTGAAGTAAGCAAAACGTTATTCGGAAAGACTATACGGCGTGCAAGCACGCCGGCTAAACAAGAGGAAATCGTCCAATACCATTTCAAATGGCTGAAGTGTTACAAAAATCCAGGCCGTCGGCTACACGGCGGCTATTATCAACAGCGACGTGACATTTACTCGACAATCTCGAACGTACAGCAATGGGCGCCATCGTGCCGAGAGGTAGTGCGGTGGACCGGTCGGCCGACTACGTTGGACAACATCTCCTGATGGACACAACAAACGGTGCGATTATCGTCTATCATGCTGATAAACGGGCAACTCCGCTTGTGCAACACGAGCCGACCGTTGTTTTTGCGCACCTCGACCAGATCGCCTTCCTTGCCGAGCAATTCCGCAAGCTGCCGGAGCCGTCCGACGGGTTCCTCGGCTGTAATTTGGCGATTGTAGTGTTCGGCCAAAATGTGGCCTACGCGTTTTAGCACCTTGTGTACCAACTCGCTTCCGCCGAGTTCTTCGACGGCACACCATATAGCAGTTACGACCAGGTGCTGGTTATTGGTGGGCAATAACTTCAACGCGTCGTTGGTGGCGGAGTAGAGGTATCGTGGTCGGCCACGGCCCGGCAGCCGTTCGGTGTTGCGCTGAATGTACCCAGCCGTCAACAGGTCGTTTAGCTGCTCGATTACGGCGGTTCTGGTCACACCGGCGGCCTTGATCAGATCGGCGACGGTTTGCGGCTGGCTGCCTACCAACAGTTTTACAATCCTCATGCCTGCCGTACCGACCGTTGGATTGTCGTCCATCGTTGCACCAAATACTCGCACTTCCAGAAAACCGCCGCCGTGGGTGAGATATCACGAACCGGGTTTTTTGCAGCCGCACCTGATGATAATGATAACCCCTCGGCACATGACAAGCAACCCCCCCCTGGCGTGTTGTGATGAGATTACACAGCCGAGACGGCCGTGCCACTGCTGGAACTGCACTGTTTAGCCGCTGGGCTTGCCCAGCGCGTCTTTTCACGACAGCTAAACTGGGGGAAGAGAATCAAAACCGTGGCGGCCCGGTCGGCTGCGAATAGTTTGTCGGCTCAACGCCGCCGCTCGATGGATACGTATAACCAGTCGATGTGCCGGCCGGATTGAGCGGATCGGGTGTGGTTGGCGTTTTCGGAGTGTACGGACGGGTGCTTCCAGGCAGGTAAGGCGATGGATTGGGGTAGCTCTCACTCGGCGAGGTATAAGACTTGCCCGGCAAGGCGTACGGATCAGTGGGTGAGGCATATGGACCGGCCGGCGAGGTATACGGAGCGGTAGGCGGCGTGTAGGGGTTTACATTCAACGGCGTATAACCGGTTCTGCCGGGCTGGTAGTCGGTTTTGCCTGGCTGGTAGTCGGTTTTGCCTGGCTGGTAATCAGTTTTAGGAACGTAACCATACTGCGGTGAACTTTCAACGGCCGTGGGGTTGTTGGTTGCCTGGCCGGTGGCCGGCGGCGGTGTATATCGCCCGCCGTAGGCAGGGGTTGAATTACCTCCGGTGTATCCAGTTGAACCGCTACCATACGGCGAGCCGACATCGTATCGCTCAGCGGCACTGCCGTCATATCGCGGAGTTGAACTATCGTCATATCGTGGAGCGGCACCGACATTATACCTTGAAGCGGAGCCGATGCCGTAGTTATCGGCCGGAGCGGCGGAGTTGGTCGGGCTGCTGCCGTATTGCGGTGCCGACCTAACGGGGTTCGGCTGCCCGGTAGCAGTCCCGCCGGAGACGTAACTACCGCTGCTGCCGTAGTATCCTTGCTGCGGCGCCACGTATGAACCGGGGTTTTCACCGGTGGTTGCACCGTAGCTGGACAGTGCGGTCGGGCTGGTCTGCGCAACCGGATACGATTGTTGCGCGCTTGCGGTATTCGTCGCAGCCGGATACGAAGGCGCTGCGGTGTTCGGATACGAAGGCACACTTGGGGTGGTTGCTACCGAGGCGGCCGGAGCGGTCGTCGAGTTGCCGGCGTCCGGAATCCCCGGCGTACCGGCCACCTGCGACGGCATTGTTGGGGTGGTCGCCGCCGGCGGTGCAGTGCTGCTGGGTGGGACCTCCAGCGGGTTGCTCCTCCAAAATGCCAGGTTAGGCAACGAGCAGCGGCCGCCGTCGCTGCAGCAACCGGATGTGCCGACTATTACCAACGCAACAAGCAAACAATGCAATAAATGTATCCGCATGATTGATATGCCCTTATAGAAGATGTGGACGAGAGAAGGGATTTTGGTGACAAACGCGAGCGGATTATAGACGCAGCGGCGGGTAGGTCAATGGCAGATTTTTCGGTTTTGTGGCAATATGGGCCATGTGGAGCAAATAGGCAGCAAGTGGTAGGTGATAGGCGGTAGGCGGTAGGTGGTTGAGGGGGTGGCAATTCATTGCCACCTGACGGCTGACGGCTGAAAGCTACCTTACGACAACCCGGCCAACTGCTGTATGAGTGCTACGATACTGGCCCGCTGTTGCCGGAGGATGTACAATCCGGCAACGGCGTTGGAGGCGAGGTCTTGATAATATGCCAACCGCACGGTCTCCTCGGTGTCGTCGACCAGGTTGACCTCGTCGATGGTGCTCTGTGCCTGCGAGACCATGCTTTCGGTGGCGGTAACGTTCGACATGGTCGTCTGTACGTTGCTCAGTCTGGCCTGTAGTCCGCTGAGCCGTACGAACGTCGACGGGTCGTCGGCCGGGTGATTGATCTTCTGTCCGGTGGCTATCCGCAGGCTGCAAATAGTCGCCTCGGCGTTTGCCTCGGCAAGCCGATTCAACAGGCTGCGTTCCATGCCGGATAGTGTGGCTCCAATGCGTGTCATTTCTTTATCAACCACGGTATAAGAACTCGTTTAGCGCGTGTTAGTACGCCTGTCGAGGGCATTTCGCCTTCTTCGGAAGCCATCAGGTATGCCTTGAAGCTTACGAGCACGTCGCGTGCCCGCTCGGCCACGTTTGAACGACGGCGATCGCGGCTTTTTGCAGTGTTGATGCCCAGACGGATTTTGGTTCGCAAGATGCTTTCGACATCCGGTTCGTTGAGTTTCCTGAGTCGTTCCTCCTCGAAGTGCAAGTCTATACAGAACGTCACCGGACGGTCGGTCATGCGTCGCAATCGGTCCGGGTGTTTCTCTGTGATGTGCAGTCTGACATGGTTGCCGTCGATCTTGGCGATCTTCGCCTGGTGGTCGGCAACAAAGCCGCGCAGCTTCTCGACGGCCATCTTGACCGGTACGGGAGTGACCAGTACACGTTCGATAAGTTTCTCTGCCCGGCCCGGTTTCTTCAACCAGGAGTCCATCTTTGAATCGGCCGTTTCTTTGCCCGAGCCTGCGCCGAGTTGTACGACGTTGTTTCGGCCATTTGTCTTGGCCATAAGCAGTGCCCGGTCTGCGCGGCGGAGCATGGTTTCGGCCGTATCGCCGGGTTGAATTTCGGTAACTCCGAAGCTAACCGTCGCCATGCGGCCTTCCATTTTCGGTTGTGGAATTTGGCTAAATGCTTTTCTGATTTGTTCGGCACGTCGGGCGGCCGTAGCGTTGTCGCAATCGGCACACAGCATAACGAATTCCTCGCCGCCGTATCGGGCGACCAGGTCGCCGGGCCGGCAGGAACCTTTCAGTAACTTAGCCAGGCTCTTGATCACGTCGTCGCCGGCCTGGTGGCCCCACGTGTCGTTTACCCGCTTGAACCGGTCCAGGTCGCCGATAATCAGGCTGCAAGGAATCTGTTGTTGTTGATGTGCGGCGACGAACATCTCGTGAACACGGTCGAATTCCGCCCGGTTCGCCACCTGGGTCATTAAATCCTTGGTGGCCTTCTCGTGCAGGTTTTGGCACCTCTGCTCCAACGAGGTCTCCGACGAGGCGTCGTGGAATAAGAGTATCGCGCCGAGTGTGGCGCCGTCGTTGGAGATTACCGGTATGGTGTGCGTATCGACGGCCACCGGCCGTTCGGTCTGCCCCCAAATCGTCATCCGCCGCAACGATTGTACTCCCGATGAGATTGCACCGTGGACCGGGCAATCGCCCCGGCTGACGATGTTGCCCTTCTCATCGGCCATGTTCAGCAGCCCCGGGCGCCACTGTCGTTGGCAGATGCCGCTGCCGGCAATGCCGGTCAGCCGTTCCGCACCGCGGTTCCACAGCGTCACCTGTCCGCCGGCGTCGATGAACACCACCGCGTCGTACATGTTCTCCAGCAGCTTGGCCTGGAACAGCACATCTATGCTCGAGGATTCCGCCGTGGACGGGACGCAGTTGAACTGCCAGTATGAGTTGACCAGTTCCGGATCGAGCGTTTGAAGCCATCGCTCTGCGACCTCCAGGTGCAGTTCGGATTGATCGCTGTCGTGTAGTTCGGCAAATTGTTTGACCAACGCAGGGTCGAATTGTGTGCCTGCGCAGTCGAACAGTTCTGTAATCGCCCGCTCGTGAGACATGGCCGACCGATAGACGTGGTCGGTCGTCATTGCATCGAATGCCTCGGCGATGGCGACCATTCTCGCGCCAAGCGGCAGGTCGTCACCGGAGAGTCGGAAGTCGGGTCGCACGCCGTTGTACCACGCCGGTACGTGCTCGACGATATCCAGCACATCTTCCGAGGTGCAACTGCGGTGCAGGATATCCAGGCTCTTGTGACGCGAATGCGAGACGATTTCGGCCTCGTCACTGTTTAATAGTCCCGGCTTCAGAAGGATTTGGTCGGGCACGCCAATCACGCCGATGTCGTGCAGCAGTGCGGCGATCTCGACTGCATCGCGGCGGTCTTGCTCCAGGCCCATCCGCACTGACCAAGCCGAACAGGTAAGCGCCACCCGCAACGCATGGCCGGCCGTTGCGGCGTGCTTGCACTGCAATGCTGCAAACAGGCTGCCGGCCGTACCCAATCGGAGCCGGACCAGCCGGTTGTCGGTTTCCTCGTCAAGCACCGGCGGCAATGCAACATTGGCCGACGAGACTCTATCCAACTCGTGCAACAGCGAGCCGATCTCCGAGACCCAACGGTCCGCCGACGCCGGACCGTCGGCGGTAGGCACTAATGAGCCATGTTGGACTTGCCAGTCCGTGTCGCTTTGAACGTGATTCGTTGGATCTGGTAGCTCAGTCATAGGTGCCGATTCCGATTGTGCAAGTTTGGTAACATTTCAGACACTTTTTGCCCATTTAGCCGCCGTGCTTGCACGGCGCGTGAAGTTACCAACCGCCTGGGGCGCGCTGGGCAAGCCCAGCGGCTAAATGGATTTATGCGCAAAAAGAGACCCTGCCGACAACACGCCGCTCTAATGAAAGCTTAGGTCATATACGGCGGAAATTCGGGTTGAAACAGTCGGTTTTAATGACTGACCATGCTCCTTGCACCAAACAAATTGCGAGTCGGTCAAATAATCGGCATAATCAGAACTTGGCTGCTGTGCGCAAGATGCGCAAAGGTTTCGTGTTAAAGCATCTGACCGTGTTGAAACATCTAAAATAGCCTTACCGGTTGCCGGATGCCGAAATCGATGAAGAGACTATGTTATCTTCCACTCAGTTCAGACGGAGCGGACAACGCGACGACCGGCGGCGGCGGCTCTTGGCCGACGAGCAGTCGGGGGCCGACGTGCAGACCGTCTCGCGCTGGGCCGGTGGACTGGCTGCATCAAGGAAATCCGAACACTACGGAAACGCAGAATTCATGGATGAACAACTGCGGCTGACCGACCTGATTCCCCGTCGGCCGGTCACAATCGCTGCGATTATGCTGGCCGGGCTGAGTGTTGTGGCCGGTCTGGAGATACTCTACACCTATACGCCGGGGGCGGCATGGACGACCGCCCAGTGGCGGCCTGCGGCGTTCGATCTGGACGGCGACGGAAGCCTTGCCGTCTGGTTTTCCTCGGCATTGCTCATGGCGGCCGCCGTGATCGCAATGATCGTATACACGGTCCGCCGGCACAGGACCGACGACTACCAGGGACGATACCGCATATGGCTGGCTGCCGCAGCGTGCTGGACGCTTATGAGCATCGACGCAACGGCCAACCTTCACGACACCTTCAAGGAATTGACCACGCAGGCGACCGGGGCCAGGCTGCTCGGCGACGGTTCAATCTGGTGGGTGGTTCCCTGTTTCTTCCTGTTCGGAGCGGTCGGTTCTCGGTTGGTTGTGGATATGCACAAGTGCCGGCTTTCGACCGCTGCGCTGCTGGCCGCCGGAGGTTGCTATGTTCTGGCAATTGCAGCACAATTAGGCTTGGTGCTTTCAGAAGGCGGGCTGCGCAGCGTAATGCTGCAATCGGGCATCTGGCTGCTTGGCAACCTGTTGCTGCTGATGGCTATGGTGTTGCACGGACGATACGTGATCATGGATGCTGAGGGGCTGTTGCCCCATCGCAATCCTGATTCTGAAGAAGAGGAAGAAGATACTGCCGAGGAATGGATCAAGATCGATTCAGCCCATCAGACGCCGCAGCCGGTGCTGAAGCGGAGGACTCGTCAGACAGTATCCGTATCGGCAGATTCTCCGGTCCGTCGCCGACTGACCAAGGCCGAAAAAAAGTCGCTCCGCAAACGCCTCATACAACAGCGTATGGAACGCCAGCGCAGTCAGCACAGTGCTTGGAAGTAACCGCTTGCGGCTTTGCATGTCTGCTGTATACTGTCGTTTCTGTATTGGATTGTATCAGTACAGTGGCACCGGCGTCTCGCCGGTGGTATATAAGTATAGGCGTTGCCACCAGTCGCATCACACCGGCGAGACGCCGGTGCCACTGTGTTTTCCTTACACGTTTTACCACCTACCGCCTACCATCCACCACCATGACAATTCGCACCCGATTTGCTCCAAGTCCGACCGGCTATCTTCATATCGGAGGTGTTCGCACGGCGTTGTTCTGCTGGTTGTTCGCCAAGGCGAACCGTGGTCGGTTCATATTGCGAATCGACGACACCGACCGGCAGCGAAACATCGAAGATGCACTGCGGCCGATCCTCGACGGCCTGCGCTGGCTTGGGATCGAGTGGGACGAAGGACCCGGGGTGGGCGGGCCGTTCGGGCCGTACTACCAGTCGCAACGAACGGACAACTATCAAGTTGCTGTGGAAAAGCTGCTGGAGGCCGGGCTGGCATATCACGATTACGCCACACCCGATGAGCTTCAGGTCGAACGCGATGCGTTCCAGCACAACGAGCAACCGTTTCCATACAGCCGACGTTTCATGGCCGCCACGGCGGAAGATCGGGCAAAATTCCAGACCGAAGGCCGACGCTCGGTAGTTCGGCTTAAGATGCCGCGAGAGGGCAAACTCATCATCGACGATCTTGTCCGCGGCAGGGTAGAGTTCGAGTGGGCACGCGAGCAGGACCACGTGATCCAACGTGCCGACGGCTCACACCTGTATCACCTTGCCAGCGTGGTAGACGATCACGACATGCAAATCAGCCACGTAATCCGTGCCGAGGAGCACCTTTCAAACACGCCGCGGCAGGTGTTTATTGCACAGGGACTTGGGTACGAGTTGCCCGAATACGCACACCTGCCGTTCGTGGCAGAGCCGGGCAGCAAAAACAAGCTGAGCAAGCGAAAGCTGGCGAAGTATCTGAAAAACCGTGACTTCGCGCAAATGGTCGAACACGGCCGGCAGATCGCCGAGGCGATACACATAGATACATCTCCCGAGACGTTCAACCCGGTGATCGTTGACTTTTACCGGCAGGTGGGCTATCTGCCCGAGGCGATCGTAAATTACCTTGCGCTGTTGGGCTGGTCGTTGGACGACAAGACCGAGTATTTCGGCCGCCGAGAGTTGCTGGAGAATTTCTCGCTGGATCGTGTGAACCGAGCTCCGGCCGGCTTCGACCCGAAAAAACTCTCGGCGTTTCAGGATCGGCACTTCCGCGACGTGCCGGTCGAGCAGAAACTTGTGCTAATGCTGCCGTTTTTGGAGCAGTCCGGACTGGTTCCAACACCGGCGCCGGAGGAGATTGTAGCAAAGCTGGCGCGGATTATCGAGGTCTCCGGAGATCGGATCAAGGTGGCCGGCGATATACTGCTGTACGCCGATTTCTTCTTCACTGCCGATGAGGTGATGGAGTATGACGAAAAGGCGTTCGACAAACGGCTGCGCAAGCCGGCCGACGCCGCTGAACTTTTGGCGAAATTCAGGGACCGGCTCGCCGCTGCCGAGCAGTTCGACGCAGCTTCGCTTGAAAAACTGATGCACGAGTTCGTCGAGTCCGAGGACATTAAAATCGGACAGATCATCCATGCCGTGCGTGTGGTGGTAACAGGCAAGGTTTTCGGCCCCGGCATGTTCGATTGCCTGGCCATACTCGGCAAGGAGAGTTGTTTGGCACGGATCGACCGTGCACAGCAAATACTTTCCGGGAATTGAAAAGTGGCTTTGTGTTTGGTATAATAAAGGTAAGTCAGTAGTTCGCAGTTTTGCTATTTAGCCCGCCGTGAATACACGGCGGGCAAACGTGGCAAGCGTTTTCCGCTAGCACCGGGTGTATTCACCCGGGGCTAAATATGGGCTTTCGTAATTAAACTAGATTGGACACGCACATAATACCATCATGAAAGAAACACCCTCCATATTTGAAGATACGCAAACGGCTTCGGTGGGTCCGCTGCCTGCTGGTCCCGCTGCACGACGACTTGCTCGCGAGCTTGGTGTGAACATGAAGAAGGTCCGCGGAACCGGTCCTCACGGCCGCATTATGCCGGAAGACGTAAACGCCGCTGCTTCGGCAACCGAAACGCGCACACACACCGCGGAACCGCCGGTTGCAACGCCGGGGCCGAGTGAGTCTGGCGAGGACCGCTGGGGTCTGATCCGCTGCGAGCGGCTCCCTGACGTCCAACGTGCCGCTATCAATACGGTCACCTCGGCCGCGTCGGTCCCGCAAGCCACACAGTTCGACCAGGCCGACGTTACCGACCTGGAACGCCTTTGCAAAAATGCCGAGTTGACCCTAATGTCGGTTGTTCTGAAGGCAGTCGGCGGGGCGCTGCGGAACCATCCGGTGCTCAACGCCGCCTTGGACAAAGAAAACAAGCAGGTAGTTTACAAGCAGTACGTGAACCTGGGCGTCGTAATTCACACCCGGCAAGGATCGCTCGCGCCGGTGGTCCGCAACGTCGATCGGCTGATGATTCCCCAGATTGCCCGAGAGCTAAACACATTGGCGGAACGTGCCCAGTCCGGACAGCTTGCGGCCGAGGACCTTTGCGGCAGCACGTTTACCATCGGTGATCTTGGCCCGGCCGGCGGTGCATATGCCACCTTACCGGTAAACCTTTGCGAGTCGGCAGCGCTGGTTATCGGTCGGCAGCGATGGACGCCGGCCGTCTGCGACGGGAAGATCGACAGGCGACTGATCGTGCCGCTTAGTCTCTCGTACGACAGACGACTGATCGACGAGGACACGGCCGCTCGGTTCCTTTGCGAAGTGATTGATTATTTGCAGTCACCTGGAAAACTGCTGTTGCAATAATACTGACCACTGACCACCACACTATGGAAACACAACTTGCAGTGATCGGCGGCGGGCCGGGCGGTTATGCCGCGGCGTTTCTTGCAGCCGACCTTGGTATGAACGTCACACTGGTCGAACTGGAGCCGCGGCTTGGCGGCACCTGCCTGTTGCGCGGGTGCATTCCTTCCAAAGCGCTGTTGCACGTGGCCAAGGTGCTTGCCGAAGCAAAACACCTGGCCGATTGGGGTGTCGATTTCGCTGAGCCGGAAATCGACATCGTCGCCATGCGGGCAAAAAAGGAAAATGTGCTCGCCACACTGGCCGAAGGCTTAAAGCAACTCGGCGCCAAACGCAACGTACAGGTGGTTTGCGCCAGGGCGAGTTTCAAGAACTCGCGGACTCTAAAGCTGGAAGCGGTTAAAAACGTACCGCTGGAAGACGAGCGGATTCGTTTCGAACACTGCATTATAGCCACCGGCTCCACCCCGGCGGCGGCTGCCGGCGTGGAGTTGCGAAGTCGGCGAGTAATGAATTCCTCCGGTGCGCTGAACCTGCCCGAGGTGCCCGACTCTATGCTGGTGATCGGCGGCGGATACATCGGACTGGAGCTTGGCTCGGTCTATGCCGCGCTGGGGACCCGGATATCTGTGGTTGAGATGACCGACGGTCTGCTGCCCGGCGCCGATGCCGATCTCGTTCGACCGCTGCACAAAAAGCTTGCCAAGCAGTTCGAGGCCGTCTACCTGAACGCCAGGGTTGCAGCAATGGTCGACCGAAGGGATTCGATCGAGGTGACGTTCGAAGGCGACATGGAGCCGAAGACACAGCGGTTCGGCCGAGTGCTGGTCGCAGTGGGCCGACGCCCGAACAGCGAGAACTTGGGCCTGGAAAATACAAGCATCGAAGTGAACGATCGTGGATTTGTAGTAGTCGACGACCGGCAGCGAACCGCCGAGCCGTCCGTGCTTGCAATCGGCGACGTGTCCGGCGAACCGATGCTTGCCCACAAGGCGGTACGCCAGGGCAAGGTAGCAGTCGAGGCCCTTGCAGGCAAACCGGCCGCCTTCGAGCCGCTTGCCGTACCGGCCGTGGTGTTCACCGACCCGGAGATCGCTTGGGCCGGATTGACCGAAACTTTAGCCAAGGCACAAGGCCGCAAGGTGGAAGTTGCAAAATTCCCTTGGGCTGCAAGCGGAAGGGCACAGGCCGTCGGACGGACCGAAGGGATGACAAAGTGGTTGATCGATCCGGTCGGCCGGCGCGTGCTCGGTTGCGGGATAGTCGGCATCGGCGCGGGTGAACTGATCGGCGAGGCCGTGCTGGCGATCGAGATGGGCGCCACGGTGCGCGACGTTGCAGAGTCGATCCATCCACACCCGACGTTCATCGAGACACTCGGCGCGGCGGCCGAGGTCAATCTTGGCACCGCCACAGATCTGTACAGACCGAAACGCGGACGGTCGTGAAGCTGCAGCCGCGACCGGTGGTCGCGCCAATGCCGTTGTGTGGTGGCGGGGGCATCGCCTTCGGCTCCGCCGCCAGCCACCCGGTGCGACCACCGGTCGCGGCTTTATGAATCTAGCCCGCCTTGGCGCGAATTTGCGGTTCGTCCTCGGGCTGGCGACGAAGTTTGATGGTGGCCTCCGGCGGAACTCGTCGTTCGGAAACGATCCCACGCTTGGTGGTCGAGCAGAATTCGTAGAACGCGGCGGCCGGACCGTCGGCAAACTCGACCTTCAAACGCCTTAGAATCTCGCTCCAAGTCAAGCCGCTTCGATAAATCACCCGATAGGCGGCTTTTAGCTCTCTGATCGCCTCTTGATCGTACCCGACCCGTCGCAGGCCGACATGGTTCAGCCCGACCACCAGGCTGCTTAGTCCGTCGAGTGTCACGAAAGGCGGGACGTCTTTGACTATATGTGCCTGTCCGCCGACCATGGCCAAAGTGCCTATTCGGCAGAACTGGTGTACGGCTGCACCGCCGGAGATATACGACCGATCCGCCGCCGTGACGTGCCCGGCCAGCAGTGCGTTGTTTGTAATTATCACGTTGTTGCCGATCCGGCAGTCGTGTGCGACGTGTACACACACCATCAGCAGGTTATGGTCGCCGACGACTGTAAGCCGGCCGGCTTCCAACGCCCGATGGACGGTTACGTTCTCGCGGATGGTGTTTCCCGAGCCGATTATGACTCGGCCCGGATTCTCGGGCATGTGGACATGTTGCGGCATCCCGCCCAGAACTGCCCCCTCGAAGACGTGATTATCGGCGCCCAAGGTGGTGCCGTCCTTGACGACGGCGCCACTCTCCAGGATACATCCGGCGCCGATGGTCACATCCGATTCGACGGTGCAAAATGGACCGATCCGGACGTTAGGGCCGATTTTCGCCGCATCACTGACGGCGGCTAGCGGATGAATGGCCACGGAATCCCCCCCTGTTGATTTCATGCGTTTACGTTGCATACCGGACACACTGCTGTTAATCGTTATCGGTTGACACGATAAAACCGATTCGTCCAGTTATATCGATGG
>DAOWNK010000188.1 GCA_030642635.1 Pirellulales bacterium | reverse complement strand
CCCCCGCCCCTGATTTCAACTAGAACAAGACTCGCTAATCGCCACAGAAACTAATGTGCCGAACAGGATTGGGACAGGCGCGCTTATTGAGGGAGAAAGGGGGGTAGGCGCGATTCAAGACATGGAATACGGTTCCTCCAGGTGCAATTCGCGCGGCACATGGCATTCCCAAAGTCTATCAGAATCGCCCCCGCTAGTCAATAAGCGCGCCTGTCCCCCTTTTGGCCCTTTGGCCCTTGACAAACCGAATGAGCCCGCTTAAGATCAAGATATTGGGTTCAGGGTAATTCATCTTGGGAATATCTCGAGAGCCCTGAAAATCCGTGAACGGTTACCCCATATGAAACATACGAAGGATCGCCTTGGCCACGCCTGGCCGCTGTTGCTCGGAGACTGAGCCGCCAGCGCCGCCGCCGGTCTCCTCGATGCCAATCAATAAGGGGAAGCTTACGAAGAAGAGAACGTGAATATTGTACTTTTTCCTTCAAATGGCGAAGGGAACCTTTAACAGTAACCCGAGGAGCAAAACCATGCGATACGGAATGAACCTGCTTTTGTGGACCGACACACTCACGGACCAAGTGCTGCCGTTGTTGGACGAACTCAAGGAGATCGGGTTCGACACGGTCGAGATACCGATCTTCGACACCGATCCAGACAAGTACGTGAAATGGGGAAAGCGGTTCGACCAGCTCGGGCTGTCCCGAACCGTCGTGACGGCCCGTGGTGCGGACGAAAACCCCATCAGCCCGAACGCATCCGTCCGACGCAAGGGCATCGAGGCCAACAAGCGAACGCTGGATTGCTGTGCGGCTGTCGGCTGCCAAGTGATGGCCGGGGCGTTCCATTCCGCCCTGGGCCAATTCAGCGGCAAAGGACCGACCGAAGACGAACGGAAATGGGGTGTGGACGCCATGCGGGAACTGGCCGAACACGCTGAAAAATCGGGCGTGACGCTGGCCGTGGAATACCTCAACCGCTTCGAGTGCTACTTCTTGAACACCGCCGCCGACAGCGCCCGGTTCTGCGCCGAGGTAAACCATCCTCAGTGCAAGATAATGTACGACACGTTCCACTCCAACATCGAGGAAAAGAGTATTCCCGAAGCGATCCGGACACTGAAGGACTGTTTGGTGCACGTCCACATCTCCGAGAACGACCGAAGCACCCCGGGGGCAGGCAACGTCCGCTGGGACGAGAACTTCGATACGCTCAAAGAAATCGGCTACGACGGCCTGCTGGTCGTTGAGGCCTTCGGGCTGGCATTGGAAAAGCTGGTCCCGGCCACCAAGATCTGGCGCCGCATGTACCAAGACGAACGCCAACTGGCCAGCGACGGACTGAAGTTCATGAAGGCCGAAGTTGCCAAGCGGTGGTAACGGAGCGGAGAAGGGGGACAGGCGCGCTTATTGAGGGAGAAGGGGGGCAGGCACAATTCAAGACATGGAACACGGTTCCTCCAGGTGCAATTCGCGCGGCACGTGGCATTCCCGAATGCCTATCAGAATCGCCCCCGCTAGTCAATAAGCGCGCCTGTCCCCCTTTTGCGAAGCTCCTCTGGAACGTCAGGAGCGTCAATGACGATGTGCAGTTGTAGTTTGAAATCGTCGGGCCACCGGTACGGCGGCATTTCGGCCGGGTGCTCGGGGTCCCATCTCGGGGCCGGCAGGGCCGCCGGGTCTGTGACCTCACGCCCCGGCGGCGGTCCGGCGCGACCAACAAACCACCATGCCACCGTAACCAGGGCGATACCCAAAAGCAAGATCGCCGCGATCGACCATTTTCTCATGGTCTGAATTATACCAAAGAATTGGGAGTTGGGGATCGGGAAGATGGGCAACACTTCAGCCAATTGAAGCAGTAGCGGCGTTGTTTTGCAAACACCCCCATTTAGCCGCTGTGCTTGCACAGCGTGCCGGTAGTGAGCCGTGGGGCTTGTCCCCGCGCTTACTTTGCGCCGGGATAAACCCGGCGGCTCGCTGGTCAGTAGCACTGCATACGCGCCGTGCAAGCACGGCGGCTAAATGGGCAAAAAGTGTTCATGCCTACCGAAGGTTCCGTGCCTGTTGCGAACGGCCTAACCCTCGGGCGGCTTGCACCGCGGCAGACAGCATCGCGTCGTCGCCGTCGACCGGGACGATTTGCCCATCGATCGGTTTCGCGGCAAGGCGAACCGTTACGTCCGGCTCCACACCGATGCGGGTGTAAGGCCGGCCGGTCGGTGAGTAGAACTTGGCCGTGGTAAGTCGCACGCCGGCGGTGGACATGTCCAACGGAAAGATGCCCTGCACGGAGCCTTTACCGTAGCTGCGCACCCCGACGACCGTACCGCGGCGATGGTCGCGTATGGCGCCGGCAACTATCTCTGCCGCGCTGGCGCTGTCATTGTCGATTATCACCACAAGCGGCACGCGCCACGTGCCCGGCACGCGAGCGGTGTAGGTAAAATCTTCCTGCGTGCTGCGTCCCCGGGTAGAGACGATCACGCCGCGCTCGACGAACTTATCGACCACCTCGACTGCGGTCATAAGCAGCCCGCCCGGGTTGCCGCGCAAATCGACAATCAGGCTTTTCATCCCCTTGCGGTGCAACTTCCACAGCGCCTCATCAAGGTCGCGGCAGGTAGTCTTCTGGAAACAGGCCAATCGGAGGTAGGCGATACCGTGTTGGCGGTCGATGATCTTTACCCGGTCGATGCTTGGCACATCGACGCGTCGTCGGCAAACGCTCAATCGCCGCGGCTGCTCGCCCGACGTTACGACGATCAGGTTCACCGTACTGCCGGCGGCGCCTTGCAGCAGATTGGCCGCCTGATCGGTCGTCAGGTTTCTGGTGGATCGGCCGTCGACCGCGAGAATCCGGTCTCCGTCGAGCATTCCAGCCTGTTGGGCCGGGCTGCCGGTGATTACCCGAACTATCAGCAGCTCGCCGCCGTCGGCCTTCAGTTCGATACCCAGCCCGACGAAGTTGCCCTCGATCTGCGAGTAAACCTCGTTGAGTTGATCGGGTGTGAGATATGCCGAGTATCGGTCCAAGGCGTTGGTTGCACCGCAGAGGTACTCCAACACGACGGCCGTCGGAGACAGTCCAAGCCGCTGCCGTGTAAGTGCGGCGGCGGCGGAGACCGCATATCCGGCGTCGCGGCGCGTGGCGATCGGCAGCGGTTCGAGCATTCGACGCAATTCGCTGCGAAATTCGTCCGTCACCGTACTGCTGCTCTCTACCAGGTTCCGATCGACGAACGCCGGCTCGCTCAGCGCCACGGAAAGGTTGTCGGTGCCGTGCTCGACCAACTCTTTCCAGTGCGGCACGTCGACGTAGTGCGACTCGATTTTAAGCAGCACCCGGTCGTACAACTCCAACGCCTCTTCAAACGGCAACGTCTCAATCGCACGGCAAAAACTGCGGTCGGCATACCGTCGGCCGACGTCGTAGTGCAGCCGTGTGAAACTGAATCGCCGCTTCAGCCCCGCGTCGTGTGGAAACTGTCGGATCGCTTCTTCGTAGTGCGAAAGCGCCTCGCCCCAGCGGCACTCGACCTCCATCCGCCGGCCGTCTTGCAAAAGACTGTCGATCTCGGCCGAGTGCGTGACGATCGAGATCGCAGTGGTTTGCTGAGCTACCGCTTGAGAGACAACCAGCAGCGCAAACGCTGCAAGATACAAAGCGCTGAGAGCAGAGAGGACCCTTCGTCGCATGGTGCCGTCCGTGTCGGTGTGAGCGTCGTCCGTGCCAGCGGCACAGGAGAACGCCTGTGGGGTAAGTTCATCCTGAGTGAAGGCCGAACGTCGGGACTGAACGTTACGGCCTCACGGGCTCAGGGAAGCATAGGCCACGTTTTGCGGTCGGTCAAAAAAATATGCGGGAATTTTTCGCCCGAAGTTTTCCCAACCCGCATAGACCTATCGCGGTGCTCGCATCGCAACGACTGCGACCGGCGATAGCGTAAAAGAGTGTTGCGCCGAATGCACCGTGTGCGCGCACACATACGGCATAAGCGAAAGATGCGGGGGGAGTGCTTAACAACCGCGCGACGTGAACAACCGGTACATTTGCTACCGAATGGCGGCTAAATCTTCACCGCGCGGCCGCGCTGGACCGATTGGGTTTGCTTGTGGCAAAGCACTACGGCGTCGCGGGCCAAGGAGCCGTCGAGCATCGGCGAGGGCGTGTCGGTGCGGACCGCGCGGAGCACCTCCTTTATCTCGGATACGAATGCGTCGACCGGGTCGCCAGAGCCTAGCTTCGGACGGGTCACCCCGCCGGACTCGCCCAGCACGGTCACCGGCGTCAGCACGTCGTTGCCCTTGGCCAGCGCGGCGTAGTCGAAAAGCAGCGTGGCGCGTTCCAGATAGATTTCGTAGGCGTGGGTAAACGGCCGGCCTTGCTGACCGATCACACCGCTTGTTGCCGTGACGACCAGCTCCGGGTCGTCGAAGTGGAACTGCGTGCTGAACCGCTCGACCACCTTGCCGCGCATCGAGCCGACGCTTTGCACGGCCGTGGGCATACCGCAGATCATGCGGATGAAGTGTGCGTCGTGAACGTGCAGGTCGAGCATCGGCCCGCCGACCACTGCCGGGTCGTAGAATTTCGGCAGCCACAGCGGGTCGGAGATGATCCGCTTGAAGTGTCCGCCCAGCAGCTTGCCGTACTTGCCGCTGGTGACGGCCTTGTATGCGAAGTTGTACTCAGGCAGGAACGGCAGCACGTGGCCGATCAGCAGTTGCCGGCCGGCTTTGTCTGCGGCGGCGACCATGCGTCGTGCGTCGGTTGCGCACAGTGCGATCGGCTTCTCGCAGAAGACGTGCTTGCCGGCCTTCAAGGCGGCTATTGCCACCTCGGCATGAAGCGCTGGCGGCAGACAGATGTCGATCATATCGACGTTAGGGTCGGCCAGCATGTCGTCCAGCTTGGCGTATTTGGCGATATCCCGCAGGTTCATCTTCTTGCCCTGTGGGCCGAAGTTTCCCTTAATAGACCGCCAATCGCCGGCCAGGCGTTTTTTGTCCTGCTCGCACATCGCGCAGACCTTGGCCCCACGCACGCGCTGGTACGCCAAGTAGTGGATCATTCCCATAAAACCGATGCCCGCAATGCCGACGTTGATCATATGTATGCTCCTGTTTGTATGTTGCCGCTTGCGGCTTCGCAATGTATTACAAAACGTTCACGAATTTTTCATAAGCCGCGTCCCAAGCGGCGGTGTTGTGCGGCTGATATTCTTCGACCTCGAAGCTGCGCCGGACGACCTCCCGGGCATCGGCGATGGAGGCAAGCCGGCCGTCGGCTACCGCCTGCATCAATACGTTCCCAATAGCGGTAGCTTCGACAGGCCCCGCCACCACCGGTCGTCCGCACGCGTCGGCGGCGGCCTGGCACAGCAGCCGGTTCCGGGCGCCTCCGCCGACGATATGTACGGTCGTAATCCGTCGGCCGACAAGCTCCTCGCACATGCCCAGCACGTGCCGGAACTTCAACGCAAGGCTCTCCAGCGCGCATCGCAGCACGGCGCCCTCGTCCTCGGGCGCCGGCTGACCAGTGTGTTTGCAAAATTGGCAGATTGCCTCGGGCATGTCGTCCGGCGCGAGGAAATCCGTTGCGTCGGGGTCGATAAACGCTACGTGCGGTTTTGCGTCTGCCGCCAGCCGGTTCAGGGTTTCCCAATCCCAGTTTCGCCCGGCGTAGTTCCATGCCCTGCGACACTCCTGCAGGAGCCACAACCCGGTGATGTTTTTTAGCAGCCGGACGGTGTCGCCCACGCCGCCCTCGTTGGTGAAGTTCAGCTTCAAGACGGTATCGTTTATGACCGGCCCGGGCGATTCGATTCCCATCAGCGCCCAGGTGCCCAGGCTGATGTAGCACCAGTCGGGCTGTCCGTCGACGGTGTTGTCAGCCGGCACGGCCATCACCGCGCTGGCCGTATCGTGCGAGCCGGGCAGTATGACCTCGGCCGCCGACAGGCCGGTCTCCTCGGCCAGGTTCCCACGCAACGGGCCGAGCTTTGTGCCAGGCTGCTCGATCCGGCCCAAAATATCAGCCGGTAGGTCGAACTGATCGAGCAATTCTGTTGCCCAGGCGCCGGCCACCGGGTTGTAGAACTGGGTGGTGCTGGCATCGGTCATCTCGTTGCACTTCACACCGGTCAACAGCCAGTGGAACAGGTCGGGCATCATCAGCAGCGTTTCGGCCGTCTCCAACAGCGGCGAGCCGGATTGCTTCATCGCCAGCAGTTGGTAGAGCGTGTTGAACTGCATGAATTGCAGCCCGGTGTGCCGGAAAATTTCCTCGCGCGGCACTGTCGAGAAGGCTTTTTCCAACATGCCGTCGGTCCGAGCGTCGCGGTAATGGTACGGATTGCCGAGCAACTCGTCGCCGCCGGCCAGCAGCCCGAAGTCTACGCCCCAAGTATCGACTCCCACGCTGGCGACGTGTTTGCACTTTTCGGCCGCCGCGCGCAAGCCT
>DAOWNK010000078.1 GCA_030642635.1 Pirellulales bacterium | reverse complement strand
GCATTGCGACGCCGTTGGATTATTGCGACCGGGCTGGCATTGATTTGTATGGCGATGGTCGGGCCGGCGGTTTGGCTCAGCTTTGGGGCAAGATACACCTCGGAGTCATATCTCCGCGTGGCTTCACGGGAACAAATGCTCGTGTTCAAAACGGCGGAACGTAGCGGCTACGGCGTAAACCAATTTGATATCTATAAGGGCACTCAGCAGCAACTTGTCAAAAGCCGTTTTGTGCTTACCGCCGCGCTGCGAAAAGACGAGGTCAGCAATCTCGACATGGTGAAGCGGCAGGATGACCCGATCGCACGGCTCTCGCGTAAACTTCGGATAACCTTCCCGGGCAACGCAGAGATTATGGAGGTCAGCCTGCGGGACGACGATCCGCGCGAGGTAACCGTTTTGGTTCGGGCGGTGGTCAACGCATACCTGAAGGAGGTCGTCAACGTCGAACACCACCAGCGAAGAGAACGGCTGAGCAAACTCGACCGCGTTTACACCGAAAAAGAAACAGAGGTGCGAAAACGACGCACCGATTTCAAGCAACTTGCCGAGCAGTTGGGCACAGGTGACACCAAGGCGCTTTCGTTAAAGCAAGAAATCGCACTCCAGCAATTCGGGGCCTATCGAAACGAACTGGTGCGGCACCAACTCGCCCTGAGACAATCCTACGGCGAACTAAAAGCAAAGAATGCCCTGTTGGAAACCATCGACGAAGACGAAATCTCCGAGTTCGAGTTGGACGTTTACGTGCGTACCGATCCGATTGCACAGCAAATGCTTGCAGAGTTGGCCTGGCGCCGCAGCGACATGAACTATAACATCATGATGGCGGTGCCGGGGACGAACTCGGCGTATACGGAACGTGCTCAACGCGAGTTGCAGCTTGCACAGCAGCAGTTCGACATGCGCACCGAAGAGTTGCTCGAGGAGCTTCGCCAGAAAAAACGCGCTGAGTTTGCATTCGATATCAAGCAATTAGAAATGAATATCGCGATCGGCGAGGAACAAGTATTTATGCTCCAGGAAGACGTCGATCGGCAACGCAAAAAAGCCGAGATGATCGGCGAGTCGTCGATCGACGTCGAAATGATGCGGGCGGAACTCGATCACCTCGACCACGTACTCAACGGCATCGCCAACGAACGGGAAATGCTGAAGGTGGAACTCCGCTCCACTTCGCGCATCACGCTTATCCAACGTGCTGAGTTGCCTGAAAGCTCAGACCGCACCGGCCGGCTTGCGCTGGCCATATTCTCCGCGATGATCGGGTTGTGCGTTCCTGTCGGAATAGTGGCGTGGTGGGATTCCCGCGCAGGGCGGATCAACTCGACCGCAGACGTCTCCAAGGGACTCGGGTTGCCGGTGATCGGCTCGGTTCCGGTCATTCCCGCCAGGGCCATTCGCCAGTTAGGCTCGCCGTCGAGGAGCCACTTGAACTGGCATACGCGGTTGACCGAATCGGCCGACAGCATCGCCGCTCGGTTGCTGCGGAAGGCCGAACTCGAACAAACACGCGTCGTGCTGGTCACAAGTGCAATGGGCGGCGAAGGCAAGACCACGCTGGCCACCCAGCTTGCAATGAGTCTGGCCCGAAGCGAACGCAGTGCAATATTGGTTGACTTCGACCTGAGACGGCCGGCATTTGACGAGGTCTTCGGTCTGCCGCTTAAGCCTGGTGTCAGCGAGTTTCTGCGAGGCGAGTGCAGCGTCGACGACGTAATTCAGCATACCGCCACCAACGACCTGGCCGTGGTGACGGCCGGGCGCTGGGACCGTCACGCCTTGACGGCGTTGGCCAACGGAACCGCCGGGACGCTGTTTGATAAACTCCGCGATGAGTACGATTTCGTCCTGGTAGACGCCAGCCCGATCTTACCGGTGGCCGACACGCGATTCGTCAGCCAGCACGTGGATGCGGTAATTCTTTCCGTTCTCCGCGACGTCAGCCAGGCGCCGAAAATTACAGCGTCTTGCGATATCCTGCGAGCGTTCGGAGTTCGCGTCCTGGAAGCCGTAGTCACCGGCCCCAGCGAAGGCGGACGCTACAAGGACCTCGGATACGAACCTCGCCTGCCGGCATAACCGTGTCAAAAGCTGAAAGCTGACGGCCGAAAGTGTGATAGTACTTGCAAAATATGCTATAAAAGGATGCATGTCCATGATAAACACAGCCACACGTATTTTTATTGCAGCGGCTCTCGTTGCACTGATCTACTACGCAAACCATGCCGTAGAAGCCAGCCTGAAAGTGCCGGACGTTGAACTCCCAAAGATCAACTTCAACGTCATGCCGATGGAGTTTGAACAGTGGAGTGGTGAGGAAAGCGACTTGGACTCGAGGATATTTGTCGCTACCGGTGCACAAACCATCGTCAACCGGACATATCATAACAACAAAAAACACACCGTTTCTTCCCACGTTGCCGTTTTCGATGATCCGGACGAGGGTATTTATCACAGCCCGGTCAACTGCTACCGGGCCTCCGGATGGCGGTTGACCGAGGACACTCGCGAGTCGCTGCCCGTCGGAAAAGACTCGAGTATTTTGGTAAGGTACACCACGTGGGAGCGCGAGGGAGAGCGTGTTGCAGTGCTCTATTGGTTCCAACTCGGTGAGTATACGCTCTTCGATCGGTACGAAATGGGCAGGGTCCGTTGGAAAATGCGGAATCTGGAAACCTGGCCGGCACTGGTAAAGGTGTTGCTGCAAACTCCCGTCGGCGGTGATAATGATTTGTACAAAGCCAAAGAACGGTTACAAAGCATTGCGAAGTTTACCTACAACTGGATTAACGAAGCAAAATGAAGTCGACCTCTCAAAACAAAAACACTCGAATTGGTCGCGCGGTCCATCGAAACGTGACACGTTTGCGATCGAAGCGATTCTGGGTCTTAGGCCTTGGGCACTTGGCCACGTTCGCGTTGGTCTACTGGCTGGCGTTTGCCTTACGGTTCGACTTTCACATTCCGCCGGAGTCGATGAAGGTGTTTTGGCTAAGCCTGCCGTGGATACTGGCGACGAAGTTCGTGGTGTTTTGGGCCTTGGGTCATTACGACGGATGGTGGGCCTACGTCACATTTTCCGACCTGGTCGCCTTGCTCCGCGCCACCGCTTTTTCGCTGTTTTTCATCGTGGCAATCGATCATTTCGTGGTAGATTACCAGATTCCTCGCACTGTGGTAGCGCTGGACTGGGTGCTTGGAATAGTATTTTTGGGTGCGATGCGGGCAAGCTGGCGGCAGTTTCGCGAGCAGTTCCGGCCGGGGTTCAATCCGAAGGATTTTCGTTGGGCACTGTTGGTCGGTACCGATTATGCCAGCGGAATGCTGGCACACCAAATTCAATCCAATCATGAGTTGCCTTATCGAATAAAGGGATTTTTGTCGACGAGCGATGAATGCAAAGAAACTCGCTTGGGCCAGATTCCGGTCCTCGGGAGCATGGAGGAACTCTGTGAGATTGCTGCGGCCACAAAGGCCACCGACGTGTTGATGACCGCCGGAACGCTTCCGGGTGCGAGACTTCGACAGTTGATGGAGGCCTGCGAGGCGTCGGGCTTGAAGCTGAAGATCATTCCGCCGATGGAAGACCGTCTGAACGGCGACCACCGTATCCCGATGCGGGATATCGAGATCAACGACCTGCTGCGTCGGGACCCGGTCGTGCTGGATACGGAAATCATCGGAGAGTTGCTCGAGGGTCGCACGGTAATGGTAACCGGGGCAGGGGGGAGTATCGGTTCGGAAATCTGCCGTCAGGTGTTGAAGTTCAATCCGAAGACAATCGTCCTGATCGGCCACGACGAGAACCCCATCTTCATGATCGAACGGGAGCTTCGTGCACTAGGCACCTCAACCCGGTTGCACTCGGCCATTGCCGACGTTACCAACAAGAACCGGATGTGGCAGATTTTCGACCAATACCGCCCCGAGGTAATCTTCCATGCGGCCGCCCATAAGCACGTGCCGCTGATGGAAACCAACGTCGGCCAGGCGGTAAGGACCAACGTGTGTGGAACGAAGACACTGGCGGACCTGGCCGACGAATTCGACGTCAAAAGCTTCGTGTTTATCTCCACCGACAAGGCCGTCCACCCGTCCAGCGTGATGGGTGTGTCCAAGCAAATTGCAGAGCGGTACATTCACACCATGTCGCAGGAGTCGGCGACGCAATTTACGGTCGTTCGCTTCGGAAATGTGTTGGGTTCCAGCGGCAGCGTCGTTCCGGTATTCCAGGAGCAAATTCGCGACGGTGGGCCGATTACCGTCACCGACCCCAGGATGACACGGTTCTTCATGACCATACCCGAGGCGTCGCAACTCGTCCTGCAAGCGGCCGCAATGGGCAACGGCGGAGAAATCTTCGTACTGGAGATGGGAGAACCGGTCAAAATTACCGACCTTGCTCACGATCTTATTCGGCTTTCCGGCCTTCCGGCGGACGCTATCGAGATTATGTTCACCGGTATCCGCCGCGGTGAGAAACTCTTCGAGGAACTCTACTTCGACGATGAACAGACACTTTCCACATCGCACCCGAAAGTGCGTGCCGCTTATCATCGATACTATTCCCTCTCGGAGGTGCGTCGGGCGATCTCGGAACTGGAACAGTTGGTTTACGAACCCGAGGAAGTCATCCGCCGAAAGCTCCACGAAATCGTTCCGGAATATGTGCTGCCTTCAACGGACATCGGCCAGGCGGAAGACGAAGTGCCTGTGGAAGTCTCAAGTGCGAAGGCATAGTCAAAAGGTGTGTAACGGCCTGGCTCGCCAGGCGTGGTAGAAAAGCCCCCGGATTGCAATCCGGGGGAATTGTAGCGGTTATAATGCCCCCGGACCGCTTCTCCGGGGGCTTTTGGATATGGATATGATTGAAACTATCGTTTTAAGGGGACCGGTGTCACCCACGAGAACGGAGTGTGCGCCGAGCAAACCATAAAGCCGTGACCGTTGGTCGCGCCGCACATAAAGCCGTGACCGTTGGTCGCGCCGCACATAAAGAGATTGATAACATGAGCGTAAACATTGCAGTCGTCGGATGCGGATACTGGGGTAAGAATCTGGTTCGGAATTTCTCTGAACTTGGTGTGCTGAAGTATATTTGCGACAAGGATGTTTCCCGACAAAACGTACTTACAATCAAGGGCGAGCAGCCAGTTTTTGTCGAGCAACTGGACGACGTGTTGGCCGATCCGAACATCGACGCGGTGGCCGTGGCCACTCCGGCGGCTACGCATTACGAGGTCGTCAAGCGGTGCCTCGATGCCGACAAAGACGTCTTTGTCGAAAAGCCGTTGGCGCTGACTGCCGAAGAAGGCGGCGAGCTGGTGGAACTGGCCGAGCAGCGTTCGCGGATTCTCATGGTCGGGCATATCCTGCTCTACCACCCGGCCATCGTGAAACTACGTCAGTTGGTCAACGAAGGAGCGCTTGGAAGAATACAGTATTGCTACTCCAATCGGCTCAGCATGGGGTTGATCCGGACCGAGGAGAACATCCTTTGGAGTTTCGCGCCGCACGACATCTCCGTACTGTTGCACCTACTGGGCGAGGAGCCAATCGACGTGCGGGCAAGCGGCGAAAGCTATTTAACGCCGGGTGTCGTCGACGTTACGCTCAGCCGCTTGAAGTTCAAAAGCGGAGTGGCGGCTCACATATTCGTCAGTTGGCTGCACCCGTTCAAGGAACAACGGCTGGTGATTATCGGCTCCGAAAAAATGGCCGTCTTCGACGACACGGCTGAAAAAAAACTGCTGTTGTATCCGCATCGAGTCGACTGGGCCGGACGGCTGCCAAAGGCGGTCAAGGCCGAGGCTATTGAAGTAGAACTCGAAAAAGCCGAACCGCTCAAGCAGGAATGCCGGCACTTTCTCGACTGCGTCGAAAGCCGGCAAGCACCGACCACCGACGGCTGCGAAGGACTCAGGGTGCTGCGGGTGCTCGACGCCTGCCAACAATCGCTCGAACAAAAGGACGTGCAAACGCCGGCTCCACAACCGACCGAGCAGGCCAAACCGGCCGGCGAATACTTCGTACACGAAAGTGCCTGCGTCGATCTGCCGTGTTCCATCGGACAAGGCACAAAAATCTGGCACTTTTCACACGTGATGAAAGGTGCTAAAATAGGCAAGAGGTGCTCCATCGGGCAAAACGTATGTATCGCATCGAAGGCCGTCATCGGCGACGGCGTGAAAATCCAAAACAACATATCCGTCTACGACGATGTAACACTGGAAAACGGCGTTTTCTGCGGACCCTCGATGGTGTTTACAAACGTTATGAACCCGCGGAGCGAGATCGTTCGCAAAAGCGAGTACATGCCCACGCTCGTGAAGCAAGGCGCCACGCTCGGTGCGAATTGCACGATCATCTGCGGCAATACGGTCGGTCGGTACGCATTCGTCGCGGCCGGTGCGGTAGTGGCCGAAGACGTGCCGGATTTCGCGCTGGTCGCAGGCGTTCCGGCCAAGCAGACCGGCTGGATGAGCCGTTGCGCAAGCCAACGCCTGTATTTCGACGAGAACGGACAGGCCGAGTGCTCGGCCAACGGCGACCGCTATCGGCTGGAAGACGGCAAGGTGCGGCTCATGGAGACCTCACGCAAAGATGAAAATCTCACGCAAAGGCGCTAAGACGCAAAGCAAATAATGTATTACTTCAATATTTTTTGAAGTCCTTTGCGCCTTAGCGCCTTTGCGTGAGGTTATTCGTTTTAGAATTGTCAATTAAAAATTCTGCAAATACAAAAGGAAAAACCCGTGTCGAATAAAATTACCGTTCCGCTGCTCGACCTGAAGGCGCAATATGCGACCATCAAGGAAGAGATCGACTCGGCCGTCCATGCCGTGCTGGAAAGCCAATACTTTATCATGGGGCCGACAGTGGCCGAGTGTGAGAAGCAAATCGCCGAGTACTGCAACTGTGCCCATGCCGTGGGCGTGACCTCCGGCAGCGATGCGTTGATCATTGCGCTGATGGCCGAGGAAATCGGCCCCGGCGACGAGGTGGTTACCTCACCGTACACGTTCTTCGCAACCGCCGGTGCGATCGCCCGGCTCGGCGCGAAGCCGGTATTCGTAGATATCATGCCCGATACGTATAACATCGACCCGGTCAAAATCGAGGCGGCGGTGACCGAGCGGACCAAGGCGATCATACCGGTAGATTTATATGGCCAGTGCTGTGATCTTGATCCGATCGTCGAGATTGCCAAGCGACACGGCGTGCCGGTCGTCGAAGACGCTGCCCAGGCCATCGGCGCCGAGTACAAGGGCCGCCGGGCCGGCTCGATGGTCGAGTACGGCTGTTTCAGCTTCTTCCCGTCGAAGAATCTGGGCGCCGGCGGCGACGGCGGCATGGTCGTCACACAGGACGACGATCGGGCCGCGAAGCTCAAAATGCTGCGGATGCACGGCTCGAAGCCGAAGTATTACCACCCGATCATCGGCGGCAATTTCCGCCTCGACGCCATGCAGGCGGCAATCGTCAGCGCAAAACTGCCGCACCTGGACGACTGGTCCGCCGGCCGGCAGTCGAACGCCGAGCGTTACCGCAAGCTGTTCGATGCAACCGGGCTGGTGCAAAGCGGCACGGTAAAACTACCTATGGTCGCACCCGAACGCCGCCACATTTACAACCAATTCGTCATCCGTGTAGCCCGCCGCGACGAGCTGCGCGCGTACCTCAAAGAGAACAACAGCGGCACGGAGGTTTACTACCCGGTGCCGCTGCACCTTCAAGAATGCTTCGCCTACCTGGGCCACAAGCCCGGCGACTTCCCCCACAGCGAATCCGCCGCCAACGAAACCCTAGCCTTGCCGATCTATCCTGAACTGACCGGCGAACAGGCGGGCTACGTGGTCGAGTGTATTGTTCGTTTCTATGCATAATTGGTGCAGCAGATAACCATCTAACCGAAGGAGAATCAAGCACGTATGAAACCTGAAATCAAAGGCAAAAATATCTTCATCACCGGGGGAGCCGGGTTCATCGGCTCGACCTTGATCGGAGAGCTAATCGGTGACAACAGCATTACTGTCTACGACGATTTTCGTCGCGACGCGCTGAGCGGCAAGCCGTATGCCGATCATCCTAATTTGACCACCATCAAGGGAAACATCCTTGATTATTCCCCGTTATACAAAGCCATGCGCGGCGCTGAAATCGTCGTTCATTGTGCCGCCATAGCAGGCATTGATACGGTTATTAAGAAACCGACCGAGACGATGCGCGTCAACATGATCGGCACGGCCAATGTGCTGGAGGCTGCAAAGGATCTTCCGCACCTGGAGCGGCTGGTCGACTTCTCCACGAGCGAAGTGTTCGGATCGTCGGCCTTTAGGGCTGATGAGGCCGATACGACGCACATCGGCGCCATTGGCGAAGCACGGTGGACGTACGCGGTCAGCAAACTTGCCGGAGAACATCTCTCCAAGGCCTATCACGAAGAGTTCGGCATGCCGACAGTCACACTCCGCCCATTCAATGTCTACGGGCCGGGCCAAGTCGGCGAAGGGGCCATGAGGGGCTTTGTTCTCCGAGCGCTGAAAAACGAGGAGATACAAATTCACGGCGACGGAAACCAGATTCGCGCCTGGTGCTACATCGACGATTTTATCGCAGGCCTGCTGCTGGCCATGGTTCATCCCAATGCCGTCGGCGAAGCGTTTAACATCGGCAACGCCCGGGCCGTGGTGACTATCTACGGGCTTGCCCAAACCATAGTACGAGTGCTCGACAGCAAGTCACCGATTCGTTTCGTCCGGAAGGACTATGCCGACGTGGAACTACGGGTTCCCAGTGTGGCGAAGGCCATAGAGAAGATCGGCTTCGAGGCCAAGGTCGATTTGGAAGAAGGAATTCGTCGGGCGGCTGAATTCTACAAGAAGATTAACTCGTCCGCATGAAAAACATTCCGCTTGCCAAGCCGGCTTTCGACCAGCGCGAAGTCGAGGCCGTCCGCCGTGTGCTCGAAAGCGGCTGGGTGGTTCAGGGCCCGGAGGTGGAAGCCTTCGAGGCCGCCATTGCGCGAATGCATAAGGCACGCCACTGTATCGCTGTCACTTCCGGCACCGCGGCGTTGCACGTTTGTTATCTTACACTTGGAATCGGCCCGGGCGATGCCGTTTTCGTCCCAAGTTTCGCTTGGCCGTCGGCCGCCAATATGGCAGTGGTTGTGGGTGCTCGGCCGGTGTTTGTCGACGTTCTGCCCGGCACGTACAACATCGATCCGGCCGACCTGCGAGTGCAAATCGAGCGGTGTCTGGAACATAGGTGGGGAAAACCTCGCGCCGTCGTGCCGGTGCACGAGTTCGGCTTGGCCGCCGACATGGTGGAGGTCATCCGTGTGGCCGACGAGTATGACCTGGAAGTCATCGAGGATGCCGCATGTGCCTTGGGTGCAACCTACGAAGGCAAGCCGGTCGGCACGTTCGGCAAGCTTGGCATCTTCAGTTTTCACCCGAGAAAAGCAGTTACGACCGGCGAGGGTGGTGCGATTGTCACCAACGACGACAAACTGGCGGAGCAATGTCGCACGTGGCGCAACCACGGCCAGGCAATAATCGACGGGAAGCGAGACTTTGCCATTGCCGGCATGAACTACCGAATGACGGAGTTCCAGGCGGCCATTGGAACGGTACAACTTGAAAAGTTTCCCAATATCCTGAAAAAACGCCGAGAACTTGCATCACTGTATCTTGAGAAGCTGGCCGATTGCCCGGGCATCTCGCTGCCGGCAGCAAGGCCGGAACATACGTGGCAAACGTTTATGGTCGTTCTCGACGAGGATCACGATCGCGGCCAGGTCATCGATAAAATGGCTGCCGACGGCGTCGGCGCCGCCCCCGGCTCGATTGCCGGACACTGCATGGCGGTATACCGCGAGCGGTTCGGGTACAAATCAAAAGATTTACCTCAATCAGCAAAGCTGCATCATCAGGGTTTGGCGCTGCCGCTGCATTCGTTTATGTCTGTGAGTGATCTTGAAGAATGTGCATCCTTGCTAAGCCGGTTATTAGCGGGCGACATGAACGAATGATTATGAAGAAGATGGGCAAGACACCACCAAAACGGTATCATACTCGAATCGCCAACTTGATTGCGGATATGGTCGATTGCATTGATCTTGACCTGAATGGGCTTCGCGTTTTGACTGAGGCAGCCACCGGACCATACGTTGTGACACCAGTGATTGCTGCGCTGGCCGGGGCGGAGGTAATCGCGTTGGCCAAAGGCTCGCGTCACGGTACTGTTGCCCGGGTTCGAGACGAAACGGTTGCACTGGCCGAAGAGATGGACGTGCAGGGCCGGATCAATATCGTCGAGGATCTCACCGACAATCAAATAGCCGCGGCAGATATTGTCACTAACTCCGGACATCTTCGCCCTTTGAATGCAGAGTTTGTCGGCCGTATGAAACGCGGCGCGGTGATTACACTTATGTATGAAAACTGGGAGTTTCGTGAGGAAGACGTTGACTTACAAGCCTGCCGCGACCATGGTGTCATTGTCGCCGGAACAAACGAACAACATCCGAATGTAGGAGTATTCAACTATCTGGGAATGGCGGCACTCTACGGGCTTTTTCACTGCCAGGTTCCTCCTCCATTTTCTCGCATCCTGCTGATTTGTGATAATTCGTTTCTGCCGTATATCGCCAAGACTTTGCTCGCATGTGGGGCAGAATTGGAAATCCTTACCAATCAGGAACTCTCCAGCGAGTTGGCTGTGCGTTGCCGGTCTGTCGAGGCGCGGTCGGATTACGACGCTGTGATCGCAGCAGATCCCGGTCCGCAACCGGTCATCGGGCACGGCAACAATGCCAAGTACAATGTCGAGCAAATTGGTAATTTCGCCGCATTAGTGCAAGTGTTCGGCGACGTTGATCGAACATGTCTGCACGACGTAGTTTGTTTTCCTGCTTCAGAACCGGCAAAAGGCCACATGGGCATCAATTTATGCGAATTAGGACCGGACCCAGTAGTTCGCTTGCAAGCGGGCGGTTTGAAGGTCGGCCAAATCTTGAATATGACCACTGAGATTGCAGAGGAACTGATGGAATATTGCCAAGTTGTGACACTGTGATAGCATCCTGCCGAACTATTCGTCCTAAAAGCATTCGTAATGCAACTTGACATCAAGAATGTTATCGCCGGCGATGTGGAGCAATGGAATTCTTTTGTGAAATCATCGAACGAAGGCACCTTGTTCCACCGACTTGACTTCCTGGCATACCACGGCGACAAGTTCAGCAAAAACGAACACCACTTGGCGATTTACAAAGGGCAATCACTCTATGCTGTAATTCCGCTTGCGATATTTTCAGAAGAGGGTTGCCGAACGGCCAAGTCTCCATACGGAGCCAGCTATGGTGGTCCTGTCTTCGATCGGCCGCCGACATATTCTGAGAGCAAGCATGTAGCCACGATCATTTTGGATTACCTTTGCTCGTTGGATGTTGACCGGGTCGTCTTTACATTACCCTGCTCAGTTTGCTACCGATGTTACAGCGAGACATTTCGATTAGCACTTCTTGAACACGGATTTCAGTGTGTCAATCGCGATATTT
>DAOWNK010000214.1 GCA_030642635.1 Pirellulales bacterium | reverse complement strand
GGTTTGTCGTAACTTTCTATCCGGAAAATCTCCCGAAGTACGCCCTCGATCCCTTGATCCTTGCGCTTTTGCCAGGGAGTCTCGTACTGGAGAAACTCCTTGTAACCGCAGGTCTGGATGTCGGTCAGATTGGGAATCGCATAAGGAGCACGATGACTGCCGCAAGTACGAATTTCCTCGGGTGTAAGGCGTCGTTGGGCCGTGGTAGCCATTGGTCACCTTGCAGTTGGTTTTTGTGCGATTTGCAACTAATTCACAGCCCGGAACAGCCGGCCCGGGCTGTGAATGTTGAATTTACAGGACGCTACTTGATGGATACGGTCGCGCCGGCCTCTTCCAGCTCGGTCTTAAACTTCTCGGCGTCTTCCTTGGAGAGGCCTTCTTTGACCTTCGACGGCGCGCTTTCGACCAGGTCCTTGGCCTCCTTCAGGCCCAACGAGGTTGCCGCACGCACCACCTTGATTACACCGATCTTCTTCTCGCCGAAGCCTTCCAGCACTACGTCGAATTCAGTTTGTTCCTCTTTGGCTTCGGCTGCTTCTCCGCCGCCGCCGCCCGGCGCCACCATCACCGCACCACCGGCCGCCTCGATGCCGTGCACCTCCTCCAGGTAGTCGCTGAGTTCCTTCGCTTCTTTGAGCGTCATTTCGGCAATCTTATCGCCGAAATCCTTGGTCGTCGCGGAAAATTCGCGTACTGCTTCGTCTGTCGCCATCGGGCTACTGTCCTTTCTGGTTTTCATAAAGCCGCGACCGTTGGTCGCGCTATGTAATGATGTTGACACTATTCGCTGTATTTGCGCGACCACCGGTCGCGGCTTTGTAATTTGCGCGACCACCGGTCGCGGCTTTACACCGGAATTAGTCCGACTCTTCGCCTTTTTGTGCAATCTGGCCTGCCAACGCCCCTCCAGGGCCGTTCAGTTGTGCAGCCAATGTCGCCCCTGGGCTGAGTATCTGACCGAGGAGCAGGCTGAGTTGTTCCCGTCTGCTGGGCCACCTGCTGACCTCCGCCACTTGTGCAACGGTCAGCAGCTCGCCGTCCATCACGCCGCTCCTTGCCTCGAACGCTTCGTACTGTTCCTCCTTGGCCAGGGCGGCAATTTCCTTGGCCAGGCTGACGATGTCTTCGCTTCCCCAACAGACGGCCGCAGTGCCTGTCAGTCCGTCGAACATTGCTCCCAGCGGCGTGCCGACCGTCGCGCGCGCGGCCATGCTGTTCTTCACCACCATTACGTTGATGTCTTTGCTGCGCAGCCCGGACCTCAGGCGATTGCTCGCGTTGGCGTCCAGGCCGATCACGTTGACCAAAAGCGCATCGTTTACCTCCGAAAGGCGCTCTCGCAGGTAATCGGCAATCAGGTTTTTGACGTATTTGCTCATTGTTATTAGCCGTTAGTTTGCCAGCACGCGTATGCTGGGGCTCATCGTCGCACTCAGGGCGATTCCTTTGACGTACTGCCCTTTTATCGCGGCAGGCTTCATCCCGACCACATAGTCTATAAACGCACGAACGTTCTCCAGCAACTTCTGTTCGTCGAAGCTCAATTTTCCCACCATTGCATGCACAATTCCGCCGGCATCGTTGCGGAACTCCACCTTGCCGGCCTTGTACTCCTTGACGACCTTGCCCACGTCCGGTGTAACAGTGCCCGCCTTTGGCGAAGGCATCAACCCACGTGGGCCGAGGGTCTTTCCCAACGGGCCGACGATACTCATCATGTCCGGGGCCGCAATGCACACGTCGAACTCCAGCCAGCCCTCCTTTATCCGATCGGCCAACTCCTTGCCGCCCACCTGGTCGGCGCCGGCGGTCTTCGCCTCGTCGGCCTTGTCGTCCTTGGCGAACACGATTGCTCGCAGCGTCTTGCCGATACCGTGCGGCAAGACGATCGAGCTGCGCACGATCTGGTCGGCCTGCTTCGGATCGATCCCCAACCGCATGGCGATCTCGACCGTCTGGTCGAACTTGGTGTTGCCGAACTGCTTCAGCAGCTTGACCGCCTCCGCCAGCGGCACAGGCTTGCTGCCGGGTGTTTGCTCGGCCAGCGTCTTTATTCGTTTTGATTGTTTGACCATGATTTGTACTTTAAGTGGTCACTAAAGCGACCACCCCTCTAATCCCTAATCCCTAATCCCTAGCCCTCAACCTCCAGTCCCATGCTTCGTGCGGTTCCTTCGACCATTCGCCTGGCTTGTTCCGGATCGTCGGCGTTCAGGTCGGCCTGTTTCGTCTTTACGATCTCGTCGATTTGGGCCACGGTAACCTTGCCGACCTTCTCCTTGTTCGGAACCCCGGAACCCTTTGCTATTCCGGCGGCCTGTTTCAGCAGCGCGGCGGCCGGAGGACTCTTCGTGATAAAATCGAAGCTCCGGTCATTATACACACGGACCACCACCGGTATCGGCATTCCGCCGGCGTCCTTCGTCCGATCGTTGAACTGTTGAACGAACTGACCAAGGTTGATTCCGAACCGCCCCAGTGCGGTCCCGACCGGCGGGGCCGGAGTGGCCTGTCCGCCGGGCACCTGAAATTTCACCTCGCCTTGTAATTTCTTTGCCATGCTATACCGCCTCGATTTGCCAGTATTCCAATTCCACCGGCGTGCTGCGCCCGAATATGTTTATCATCACCGTTACCCGACCGTTGGCCTGGTCGATATGTTCGACGTGTCCCTCGAAGTTTTCGAAGGTTCCTTCGTTGATTTTGACCTGGTCTCCCGGGCTGAAAGCAATATCCAGCTTCGGCGCCTTTTCGCTCTTCTCCTCTTGCTTTGCAACGATTTTGGAGACTTCGTGCGGCAGCATGGGCGTCGGGCGCCCGGCCGCACCGGTAAAGTCACCGATACCCGGCGTCTCGCGGACCAGGAACCACGTGTCGTCGGTAATCTCCATTTGCACCATGATATAACCGGGGTAAAGCTTTCGCTTCGTTACCCGCTTTTTTCCGCCCTTTACCTCGGTCACCTTCTCGGTCGGAACGATCACCTCGCCGAAGTAATACTCCAGGTCGGCAATCTTCACCCGGCGCAACAACCCCTCGCGAATCGAATCCTCCCGGTTGCTCTGCACCTTGAGAATGTACCAGTCCATATTTTCAGACTTTGGTGCTTCCTCGGGAGTCTCCTCCGCCGGAGCCGGTTGCTGATCTATCGCATTGTTCAACTGGTCGGTCACGTCGGACTTTCCGTAAATTACAAATACTTATCGATTTGCCGGAACAGCCATCCCCACGTCACGTCGAAGACGGTAAGGACGGCAGCCAGCACGAAAATCACAAACAGCACTACCATTGACGCCCGAAACAACTCGTTGCGCGTCGGCCAGGAGACCTTGTTCATCTCGGCCTCAACAGAGATCAGGAAATCGGCACAGCCGGGCACGTTGACCACACGGTACGCAACCCACAGCCCGACGGCCAACATTGTTCCCGGAACCCCGAAGCGCACGGTGATGGGCTGTCCGATCATGCTGCTGCTGAGTTGCCACAACCCGATCCCCATGCCCACGGCCATTGCGGCGAAGGTTACCTGCCGGGTAATTCGCCCCTGGCTCCGCTTATAGATGCCGAAGTGTATTAGTTCCTGGAAAAACGCGCCCATTCGCTTGGTCCGACCTTGTCATTTAGCCCGCCGTGAATACACGGCGGGCAATGTCTGCACTTTTTACAATGGTTGCCCCGGGTGTATTCACCCGGGGCTAAATGTTACATCATAATTATTTCATGGCAGGGGCGGAGGGACTTGAACTCTCAACCGCTGGTTTTGGAGACCAGTGCTCTACCAATTGAGCTACACCCCTGCATCGCCGTGCCTGCCGTTTCGTGGCTGCTGCTACTTGATTACCTTGGTAACCACGCCGGAACCGACCGTTCGGCCGCCCTCGCGGATGGCGAACCGCACGTTCTCGTCCATGGCGATCGGGGAAACCAACTCAACGTTCAGCTTGACGTTGTCGCCGGGCATACACATCTCGACGTCGCCCAGCAGATTGGCCGTGCCGGTCACGTCGGTCGTACGGAAGTAAAACTGCGGACGGTAGCCGCTAAAGAACGGTGTATGCCGGCCGCCCTCGTCCTTCGACAGTACGTATACCTCGGCCTCGAACTGGGTGTGCGGTGTAATCGACCCCGGCTTGGCCAGCACCTGGCCGCGCTCGATTTCGTCGCGCTTGACACCACGCAACAGGCAGCCGACGTTATCGCCCGCCCGGCCCTCGTCGAGCGTCTTGTTGAACATCTCCACGCCGGTGCAGGTCGTTTTGCGCGATTCATCGTCAAACCCGACGATCTCGACTTCCTCGCCAGTCTTGATCACACCGCGCTCGATGCGCCCGGTGGCCACCGTACCGCGACCCTCGATCGAGAAGACGTCTTCGACGGCCATCAGGAACGGCTTGTCGACCTCGCGTACCGGCTCCGGAATGTTCGCGTCGATAGCGTCCAGCAACTCCGGGATGCACTTGGTCTTTTCCGGATCGGTCGGGTTGTTGTAGGCCGTCAGCGAGTCGCCGCGAACGATCGGTATGTCGTCGCCCGGGAACCCGTAGTCGGTAAGCAACTCGCGAAGCTCCAACTCGACCAACTCGAGCAGTTCCTCGTCATCGACCAGATCGACCTTATTGAGGAACACGACCAGCGCCGGCACGTTTACCTGGCGAGCCAACAGGACGTGCTCGCGTGTCTGCGGCATCGGGCCGTCGGCGGCCGAGACGACCAGGATCGCCCCGTCCATCTGTGCGGCGCCGGTAATCATGTTCTTGATGAAGTCGGCGTGGCCCGGACAGTCGATGTGGGCGTAATGCCGATTTTCGGTCTCGTACTCGACGTGGGCGACCGCGATGGTCACCGTCTTGGTGGCGTCGCGGACCGTGCCGCCCTTGGCGATGTCCGCATACGACTTGAACTTGGCCAGACCCTTCTCCTGTTGAACGGCCAGGATGGCGCCGGTTAGCGTGGTCTTGCCGTGGTCAATGTGACCGATTGTGCCGACATTGACGTGAGGTTTGGTGCGTTCAAAAACTTCCTTGGCCATTGGTCTGTGTTTCTCCCTGCGTTAAACAGTTAAAAGACAAAATTTGTCACAAATTTTATTAACCTGAAAACCGGTATAAGGAGCTGCTGATGGGATTCGGACCCATGACCTCGTCCTTACCAAGGACGCGCTCTACCGGCTGAGCTACAGCAGCCAATATAAAGCCGCGACCGGTGGTCGCGCCCTTTAATTTGTTAACCATTTTGCGCGACCACCGGTCGCGGCTTCATGGTGCGCGACCACCAGTCGCGGCTTTATTTTCACCCCAATCGCCCGACAAAGCGGGTGAAGGGAGTCGAACCCTCGTCAGTAGCTTGGAAGGCTACAGCTCTACCGTTGAGCTACACCCGCAATCCAACCGCCCAATCTACGGGCAAGCTCCTGCCGTAACCCAAAACAATAAATAACTGGGGAGTGAAGGACTCGAACCCTCGAAGGCATTGCCATCAGATTTACCGTCTGACCCCCTTGACCGCTCGGGAAACCCCCCTTCTCTGCCGGCGTGCCGACCTAAAGCCGCTCGCCTGTCGGCAAATTGCCAAAAGCTTATATTCGACCATCC
>DAOWNK010000275.1 GCA_030642635.1 Pirellulales bacterium | reverse complement strand
TTTATTTGATGGTGCGTTTCACGCACACTACAAATTATTGGCAGTGGAAAGTTTGGCGTGTTGAAGTTCAAGGCACTTCTTCGGTGTGTTGCGTTGAACTGTGTTCTGAGACTCCGCCCAGGTAACGGTCTCCTGCAAGGCGCACCATCGTTGAGCTTCGTTCCAGTTTGTTTCCCGCTTTTGTTCTTCGCGGCGTTTCAGATCGTCGTTAGTTCTGCCGTCCATGTTCGGTTCAATTAACAGATTGTTTTAGGACACGAATTCGCTGCTCGTTGCGTTCCCCTTTCAGCAGCGCCATTTGCGATTTTAACATATCGTCATCAGAAAGTCCAATAAATGAGGATGTACGCCACCTGATGCCCGTTTAATGTTTCCAGAATGTGGTCTACATTCATCGTCCCAACTCCGGATTTATTTTACCGCCATCAACGTTGCCTGGCAAGCAAAGTGGTTGCAATGCGTAACCGTACATAATATACTATATTCCTGACAAAAATCACTCCTACCAAAAACCACTCCCAAAGCTCCCCGGTTATGTTTGGGGACTGCGAAGCCGCAAGCGGCTTTTTCATTCGTCAGTGCGAAAACTACTTCGCGACACCTTAAAAGGAGAGAAAAATGAAAAAAGGCATGATCGTACAAACCGTTTTTGTTCTTGTTGTCATGTTCGCGGTGTGTGTAACCGGCCTGGCCGGCGAACAAGTTTCGGACCTTGTCCCGCCCGAGTGTCTTTGGGCGGACGGCTTTACCGACACATCTGATGTTTCTGTCATCGACAAAGTGGAGTTGCACGACGGGGCCGTGCGACTGCGTTGGCAAAAAGGTCGCAAGGCTGCATACGTGGATAAAGACTCGGCCGTTGTCAAAAGCGGTGGGTGGGGCGAAGGAAACTCCTGCTCGACAAAGGGCGGCAAGCTCACATACAAGTTCAACGGTGATATTATCAAAATCCACGCCCGAAGGGGACGTGACATGGGAATCTACGAATTGTGGATCGACGGAAAGCTACGCAAACGAGTCGACCGTTCCATTTCTATTACACAGTGGGCGGACCCTCATCCGGTGACGATTGAAGGTCTGGGATATGGCGACCATGTCGTTGAGGTCATTGTAACCGGCGAGAAGAACGAGCAGTCAACGGGCACGAAGATCACGGTACGCGCTTTCGAATCGCACCCGACCGGGTTTTGCTTGCAGGGTCAGGTGATCTCGGCGCCGATCATCGTCGTGCCGGACCGACCGTACCGTTGGGGCAAATTGCACTATCGCAAGACCGTGCCCGAGGGAACGTCGCTTGTGGTGGATGTATTGGATTCGTCCGGCAAAGTGGTCATCTCCGACGTGCAAGATGGTGTCGATCTGTCTTCAGTCAAGACACCTGTCATCAAGCTCCGTGCCACAATGTCGACGACCAATCCGCTTGTCAGCCCGAGCCTCGACTGCTGGAGTGTTGCATTTACAACCGAGGCACAAACGGAAGGTGGCGTGACAGGCTGTGTGCTGGTCGGCGACGGCAACCCGCTCGGCGGAGCTACCGTCGTGGCATCCGAGCATGGCAAGGAAAAAGCACGCACCAAGACATCCGACTCGGGCGCATACTGCTTTAAGGACCTTGCGGCGGGCGAATACGAAATTCAGGCCCGGGCCGACGGATTCCTGCCGAGCTTGCCTGCGGCGGTCGAGGTCCCGTGCCGTCGTACGGTCGGCTTTCAGCTTCACAAGGTCGGCGACGTCGAGCAGAGCAAGTACACCGTGTGGGTCGCCCCGCCAATGCTGAACATTTTCAAGGATTTCAAGCCGGACCACGGCACGAAGGAGAAGATCATCCGCATGGAGGCGGCACGCAACGAGTACGAACCGGCACAGTTCGCTGTCACTGCCCAGAAACCGTTAGGGCCGGTGAGCGTGCGGCTCGGTCCGTTGGTCCACGGCGACGGCGGCTACACGATCGGCACCGAACGGATGGAGTGGAACTTCGTCGGCTATATTAAGACGGTCGGCCACATCAAAGGGCAACGCAAGGCGAACAATCCCGACATCCTACGAAAGATTCCGTGTGAACTGCCCGACGTGTTGCTGCCGGATCACGAGATTTCCATCAATGCCGGCCAGACCCAACCGGTGTGGATCACCGTAAAGGTGCCGACGGAGGCCCCGGCGGGCGACTACACCGGCACAGTCGAGGTGCTCACGCCGCACGGCACTCAAAGTATCCCGATACGTTTACACGTCTGGCCGTTTGCGCTTACCGACGAGTCGCACACGTGGATGGGCCACGGGTGTTCCTGCTGGAGCAGGGTGATTGCTCGATATCGAAACTCGGACACCGACGAGGAGCGGTGGCGGATCATCAAGATGTGCATAAAAAACCGCGCCGAGCATCGCGAGAACGCCATCTATACCGACCATTCCTTGCTCGGCTTGACGAAGGTGACCGTTGCCGAGGACGGCACGTGGCGGTTCGACTTCAGCCGGCTCGACCGGTGGATCGAAACCGTGCTGTCGTTTTATCCGCACGGCAAGGCAATGCTGGAGTTCGGCTGCCTTGCATCGTGTTCGCGCGGTACCGACCAGGTGTTTTTTCACGGCTACAGCGTGTGGAACGAGGACGGCAGTCTCAACAAGGAGCACTCGATCGGTCACGTGGAGGCCGACTCGCCGGAGTTCAAAAAGTTCGCAAAGCAGTTCTTTGGCGGAGTTGAAAAGCACCTCGAAGAGAAAGGTTGGCTGGATAACGTCTGCACACGCCTGGCCGACGAGCCGAACAAGACGTGCTGCACCGCATACAACCGCTTTGCCGACATTGTACACGAAGCGGCGCCTAAGCTCCGGCGGTTCGAGTCTGTCGGCTCGACAGGTTTTGCCGGCCACCTGGAAATTTTGAACGCGATTATGAGCACCTTCCATAAGAATATGGACTACTTCCTCGACGCGCGCAAGCCGGGACAGGACGTGTGGTTTTACACGTGCTGTGGACCGCGTGGACCGTATCCCAGCCGCCACGCCGACTTCCCGCTTATCAAAACCCGCATCGTCGAGTGGATGGTCTATAACTACCAAATCCACGGTTACGACCGCTACGGCTGGGCCTGTTGGCACGGCGACCCCTATCGACCGCATTGCGATTTCTACTGGGGGCCGGGCGATAACTGTGCCGTCTACCCCGACCCGGAAAAGAAACGCCTGTTCAACTCGCTCCGCTGGGAGATGATGCGCGAGAGCATGGAGGACTACGAGTACCTGTGGACGCTGTCCGATTCGGTCGGCAAGGTCGCTAAAAAGCTTGACGCGGCCGACGGCGAGTTCGATCCACGTGCACCCGCTCTGGAACTTTGCGCCAAGGCGGCCCGCTCATGCACCGACTTCGAGCGCAATCCAGATAAGCTCATGGCGCTGCGGCGCGAGATTGCCGGGCAGATCGTGCAGACCGGCTCCCGACCGCTTGTGCTGCTGAAGACCAACCCGGACGGCCGGGCGGCGATTGAGCCTTCCACGGTAAAACTCTTCGGACTTACTGAAAAGGGAGCGTCGGTCGAGATCAACGGACAAAAAATCGCCGTGGATCCCGGCGGTCGGTTCTATGCCGACGTGTCGCTGTCGATCAATTCGCCCGAGATCAAAACCACTGTTCGTGTAGGCAACGACACCAAGACATTGCTGAAGCGGTTTTCAGTTCGCAAGGCAAAGGAGTCGAAGTGAAGTGGATTACATTGGTGGGACTCAAAATAAATCCGGCGACACCTACTCTCGCACTTTTGGCACTACCATCGGCTCTGAAAGCTTAACTGCCGTGTTCGGGATGGGAACGGGTGTGGCCTTTCAGATATGGTCACCGGAAAGAGGTCGCGGCCCCCGGTGTGAGGACCGCGACCAAAGTGGTTGTGGATCAAGTGGCATTTAGCAGTCAGCCGTCAGCCGTCAGCAAACGACAGCTGATAGCTGAAAGCTAATAGCTGATAGCTTTCTTAGGAGCATTGGATACATATGGCCAAGCGTTCGCCCATTAGTACCGGTTAGCTGAACACATTACTGTGCTTACACATCCGGCCTATCGACCTGGTCGTCTTCCAG
>DAOWNK010000149.1 GCA_030642635.1 Pirellulales bacterium | reverse complement strand
TGGTCGATTGCTCTCTCGCGCAACCATCCGGCCCGCACACAACGGGATTAAGCGATCGAACTGTCCGGTTCTGGAAAATCATAACACTCTTGGCCACAGTAGTCGAAATCTATGTGTTGAATTGTTTCACAAGCTCTCAGCGTTCCCGTAACCTCGACGTCGTCGATGTTCCAGCCGCAATAGGTCACCGAACCGTCGGTCGTCCCCATACTCCAGCGGACGTACACGGTGGATTGGCCGTCGGCCACCGCCGAGATGTCGTACGTCTGTAGGTTCCAGGAATAGTCGTTGGTTCCCTCGGTGCCGTTCTCCCAGATAGCAACCCAATTCGAGCCGTCGTTGCTCACCTGCACGGTGGCCTGGTCGTAATAAGAACTCTCCACGCCGAGCCAGCGGTAGAACGACAAGGTGCAGCCGGTATGCATCGATGCATCAATCGCCTGCGTAGTGGCGTAGTAAACCGGCATGTTATTGGGGTAGGCCCCGTTAAGGTTGTACCCAACGACGTTATCACCGGTGTTGCCGGACGAGGGATCGCCCTCCAAGCCGGCGGGCACGCCCCAGGCCCATTCGCCCTCGAGCATCCACCCGGGGTCGCTGTCCATATTCGCCGAATAAATGGTGTCCGCTTCGACGGTGGTTGTCTCAAAGCCAAGGCCGTCGTAGACTAAACCGCCGGTAGACTCGACTGACAAAACCGCACCGGTCATTGGATCCAAGCGATACAGGCTGAACGGATCCACATCCGAGTTGATATAGATCAGCGAATCGCCGCCCTGGGCGATGCTCAAACCGATCTGGGTATCGCTCGGCGAAAGCGTATCGGGGGCGGCAAAACTGTGCAAAACGTCTCCGGTTGCCGGGTCGATCAGGAGAATCCGACCGCTGGCCGGCTGCACGCCCCAAACCAGCGAGTCGAGTTCGACGCTCTGAGGCTCACTGGTCCCGTAAACACCGTACCGGCCCGAGCCGAAGCTGATGAACGAGTCGTCGATATTTAGTTCGTTGCCGTCGGAAGTGTCGGAGACCTCCGCTGTCAGATTCTTGCCGATTCTCAGTTCATATTGACAGAACATATCACCGGAGACACGGATCGAGTAATCACCATCGGCGAGGATTTGCTCCGGGGGGAGCACCGCCGGTTCGCCCGGAGCCGATGCGGAAAACGCCCCGGCCAGCCCGACCAACTCGATCGACAGCGTCGCCGCCGGATTGTCGGGGTAGACCACAGCGGCGGCCGTCTGGCCCGCTTCGGTAAAGAAGGTCCAGTCATCCGGATCGCCTGCGAAGTTGACCAGCCCTTGGTTATCACCACTGCCGAACATCAGCCCGCCCAGCGGCGCCAGACGCACAAACTCATTCGCACCGCTTTGGATCGCGTCGAAGGTGAAGTTCACCACGAAGTCGCCGCCGGGGGCGCCGTCGCCCGAAGGCAACGGGAAACTCGGCTGACCGTCCAGGTCATTGCCCACCAGGTCCTCAAACCGCCCGTCGCCGCTGTAGAGCGTCAGCGTGTAGTCATCCTCCGGCAGACCGTCGAATTCGAGCCTCAGGTCCGAGATACCGGGGTCTGAGTCGTAGTGGTACTCGAACAGCGACGGCACGTGCGACCCGCTAATCGCACCCACAATCGCCACGTCCTCCGGACCAAGGTCTCCGTCCTTGAGCTCTTCGTCGAAGTCTGCGGTGTAGACGAGTTTGCCGTCAGACGAGATGGTAACGATCTGGCCCTCCTGCACCGAAGAATCGGTCACCCTCGGCCCGGTTAGGTCGATGACAAACGTGCTGGTGAACTCCTCGATCGGCGTGCCCTGCACGTCCAAGATTGCACCGGCGGCAATCGTGACGGTGTGCGTTCCCTCGCCCAATACGGGCAGGTCGAAGATCACCGTGTCGCCATCGACCGGCGTTACGCCCGTGGCGGTGTCGAGACCGCCGTCAATCACCAAGTCCAGCGGCTCCAGGCTACCGAGCAATACCGTGTCGTTGAAGTCGACGGTGAATGTCGGTGGGGCGGCTGCAAACCGTTCTTCTTCGGCGGGATCGCTGCCGATGACCTCGAACGCCGGCAGCCCACCCGTGTTCCCGCTAAGGTCAAGCACGTACTCACCGTTCTCTGCCGACGAGAGCACTCGAACGGTGTACGCCCCGTTGGCGCCGGCTATGTAGGTCAACTCGGCGTTGCGTCCATCCGGAGCACTGTTGTCGTCGGCGGCCACCAGCAGCCCGCTGGGGTCGTACAACTCGACGGCCGGGTCGAGCAGGTTCTCGAACTCGTACGGCCACTGGGTGCCCGGAGTGCTGGTGCCGATGGTCAGTGTATCGCCGTCGTTGACTTCGATCTGGTAGTAGTCGCCCGGATCGCCTGGCGGCTCCATCAGCGCCAGCGCGCCGGCCAGATTCAGCCGGCCCTCGCTGACGGTGATGCCGGCAAGCGAGGGGATGAGATCGGTGCCGTCCATGATGGCCGCTTTGACTTCGGCAAGCGTGGCGCTTGGGTTATAGGCCATGAGCATCCCGACGGCGCCGGCCACGTGCGGCGAGGCCATCAAAGTGCCGTTGTAGCTTGCATAGCCATCGCCCGGTATTGTGCTATGGACCGACCGGCCGGGGGCGCCCAGGTCGACCGACGTGGCGCCATAGTTGTAATACTGGGCGTCGTTGTGGTCCGTGGCCGTCACCGCAATGATGCCGTCTAGGTCGTAGTTGGATGGGTAGTGGGGATATACATCATTATCGGTGGAGTCGTTACCCGCCGCCGCGACGAACATAATTCCCGCGTCGTTGCTGGCCTCGATGGCGTCCTTCAATGCCTGCGAGAACCCGCCGCCGCCCCAACTGTTGTTGCTGGCCACCACGGTGACACCATAAGTGGTCTTCATATCGGTCATGTACTGGACGCATTCGATGGCGTCTGAGGTTGCCCCACTCCCGCCGCCTGAAAGGAACTTCAGGGCCATTATCTGGACGTCCCAGTTCACCCCCGCCACGCCGATCCCGTTGTCGCCGACCGCGCCCATCGTGCCCGAGGTGTGCGTGCCGTGGCCGTTGTCGTCCCAAGGGTCCGAATCGTGGTTGTAAGCGTCGATCCCGTAAATGTCGTCGACATATCCGTTGCCGTCGTCATCGACGCCGGGGGTCCCACCATATTCGGCTATGTTCTTCCACATGTTGACGGCCAGGTCCACGTGGTTGTAGTCCACGCCGGTGTCGATGCTGGCCAGCACCACGCTGGACGAGCCGGTGAAGATGTCCCAGGCCTCCGGGGCGTCGATGTCGGCGTCCGGCGTGCCGCCGGTTTGGCCCGTGTTGTGCATTCCCCATAGGTTCGAGAACGTCGGGTCGTTCGGGAACGTCTCCAAAGTGTGGACCAGGTAGTCTGGCTCGGCGTAAACCACCGAGGGGTCCGCGGACCACGCCGCCGCCGCCTTCAAGACATCGGCCTCCGTTCCGGGCAATTGGATCACCGCCCCATGGATCAAGGGCAATTCGCTGAGCAGCGTCGCATCGCTGGTGACCAGCACCTCCGCTTTCCCAACGTCCGTCACCGAGTCGGCAAAGCGGACAATCAGCCGGTTGGGTACATACCGGGCATCGGCAACCGCCGAGTCGGCGGCGTTCGTGTGAGATTCCGAGTCCGAACCGGCGGCTCCCGTCTCGGCCGACCCGCCGGTAGTGCCGCTCGCGCCGCAGTCTTCCGGCGCCGGCCCGGCCAGGTACCCCAGCGCCGCGTGCGTACCCGTCAATTGCTGGGCACTGGCGAGATCGTCATTTTCCTCGGTGTCGAAGTCGGCATTGCGCGTAATAACCAGGCTGTAATCGGCATCGTCACCCGAAACCTGCGTGAAGTACGTGTCGGCAGTACCATCGCTGGTGGCGTCGACGAAATTGTTGATCACCTGGTCCAGGTTCGCCGCAGCGACGCCGAGGGCCAGCGGAACAGGCGGAGAGCTGCCGTTGTACAGGGCCAGTGTCATGTTGCCGGGTGTCAAGGCCGCCAGGGCCAAGGTGGCCGTTTCGCCGTCGTCCAGCGTAAAGCTGTACCAGTCGCCCCCAAGAGTTCCAGAAAAGCCGGACAACACAACGTCGTCGACGAACCAGTCGTCATATGCGCCAGCGGTAGCAGTATTGCGGAAGCGGAACTGGAAGTTCGCATGCAGCGCCTCCGGTGGTAGTGTAAGCGTGTCTTGAAGAAAATCCGTCATATTCGGATCGCTACCCAAGTGCCGTGCAAGCTCGACCCAATTGCTGCCCGCATCCAGGAATTCCACGACCAGGTCTTCCCCAGGGTCCGGCGACTCGCCGCCGCCGGTCTGCTGATAGAAGTAGCTCAACTGGGCGGATGGCTCAGTGGACAGATCAATCACGACCGATTCGATGGCCTCGCCGCCGCTGGGGTTGCCGTTGAGGCGGGCGGCATATGGTGCACTGGGTTCGTTAAGGCCTACATCATCGATCGTCGCATTGACGGTCATCGACCACTTGGCAGGATCGAAGGTCTGTGTGGGAAACGTCTCGAAAAACAACTCCATGGGCGAAGCCATAGCATCCGCGCCCAGCACCGCGCCCCGCTGGGCCAAGCCGCTGCCCAGGGTGATGAAGCTGTCGTTGATGTCCTGAGCCGAGGAAAAATCGTCGTTGGCCGGCCCGTCGTGCTCCTCCATTTCCACTGCCGCGTTGAGAATTACCCGGGCCGTGTAGACGCCCGTCGTCCCGCCCGCGCCGCCGATAGTGACCGTGTACGTGCCTGGCCCAGTGGTGGCAATCGTTTGGATCACAACGTCTTCGCCGGGCGTGCCTGCCGTGTCGCTGCCGATCAGTATGCTGCTGGGGTCGTGTAGTTCGACGAACGGCTGCAGCGTCGCGTCCGGATCGACCACAATCGTGATCGTCTGGCCGTCGCCCAGGTCGATCGTGTAGCTGTCGGTATCGCTGATGAATCCGATCGAACCCGATACGGAGTGATCGTAGATCAAGCTTCCGGGCGGGTCCTTGGGTTCCAGCGGCACGGGATACGGAACCGTGTCGTAGTCGAGGATGAAACTGCCGGCGTAGGGAAGCATCGGGTTGCCGTACCCGTCGGTCAACGCGCCGGCCGGCATGTTGATCGTGAGCGTTTCCTCCTGCGTAATCCCGTCCAATGTGTACTGGACCACGTTGGCAGCGCCGCCGATTGCGGCGCCGATCACCGTCCCCTGGCTTAAGATCACGTCGTCCGTGCCGATAGACGCCGGATCCACGTCTTCGTTAAAGTTGACCTCGAGCGAGGTGAAGGGCATCGTTACCACGCTGCCATCGGCCGGGACCGTGAAGGTGACTTCCATTGGCAGGGAGTCGTAGTGGAAATTGGCCAGCCACGCCTGGATCGGCTCTCCGTCGTCGTACCGCTCGATGGCCCCCTCGGCGATCTCCATCGTCTGCACGCCGTCGGTCGTCACCGGCGAGGTGCTGAACGTGAAGGTGACCGTATCGGCGTCGTCCTGCGTAAACGTATCGGCGGCAATGCCGTTGACCTCCAGGTCCGCCGGGTGCACAGTAGCCGGATCGTAGGGATCGGAGAAATCAATGACGAAATCGGCCCGCTGGTCGTCGATCACCTCGCCGGCGGCCGGATCGCTGGATGCCACGGACATCCCGACCTGGCGATAAGGGGTCTCCGGATCACCGAGCAAGTTAAGTTCAAAATAAATCCAGCGGTAAGGCCGGCTTGATCCGGAAGTCTCTACTCTTGAAATATTGAGTTCTTTAGAAAGCTGGTTGGTGCCGCCCAGATGGTTATTGAAGTGCGTGGGATCGGGGTCCTGGCCGACGGGCGGGGAAAAGGCTGCTTCAAAGAACTGGTGGTCGAAATGGTGTGAGTACGCTGGGATGCCACTGGAACTGCCAAGCCCGTAGCGGGAGTTCATCACCACGGCAAACGCCGCATGGTCGTCGATAACGAAATTCTCCGCTATGCAGTCGTCGTACTCGAACGCCCCGGCCCAGCAGCCCTGGCTGTATGTGAAGAAAGGATAGGCATTTGCCAGTGCGTCCACGTCGGACGCGTACAAATCCATCACCACGTACTGATTGGCATGGCCCAGGTGGTTGACCGGATGCGGCTCAGCGTTCAAACCGGCAATTACGTTTGCCTTGCTGTACGTGCCTTGTTCCTCGTAGAGAGTGGTATATGTGTACTCCGTAGGCATTACATCGTTGCGGATCGGGTCCTTGGAGTGGCTGCCGTAGACTGGGCCGGAGCCGCTGTCCCAAAGATACTCCCCCACCCACAGCCCATGGGCCGGGTTCGGAGGCGCGGTGGACTCGTACTGAATGGTCTTGTTGATGAAGTTTTGCACTTCGGTGGATGTCTCCACCGGTGCCCGGCCCACGTAGACCTCGGCCATCAGATCGACTTCTCCCCCGCCGGGCCCGTCGGTGAACTCGCCCCAAATCGAATCGCCGTCGGAGTTCCAAGACCCGTCCAAGCAGGCGAAATACAGGTCGGTGGGCATCATGGTGTCGATATCACTACCGCCGAGCGACGCATAAGCCCCACGGTACGGCACCACGTCGATGTCACCCCCCAGCAGCACGTACTCGACGTTCCACTCGGCATACGCATCCTTGATGAACTCGCGCACCTGCTCAGCCTGATCAACACCGGTGTAGTTCGTGTAAATGTCCTCCACAGTGTAGATTACCGCGTCAACGCCCCGTGACTGCTTTTGTGCGATTAAAGGTTGGAAATCGGTCGTTAGCGCATTGCTTGTGATAAGAACGTAGTCGTAACTGCCGGGCGGCAGCAATGGCGAGAAATCCTCAGAAGACAACCCTTCGTAACTCACGATGTCTTGGGGGTTGGCCACCATGGCTGACACCAGGGCCGCATCACCCTCGGAATTTCTGACCGGGCTAAGCCACTCGCCGACTGCCTCGGGCCCGGTTTCGATGGAAACGTCGATGACCGAATGAAAACACTGCCCTTCATCGGTGAGTTGCAACGGGTAGATATTCACCGCAGCAACCGTATAGCCGCGCACGTGCTGGACGGTGACCAGTTCCGCCAGCGAGCCTTCAGCGGCCGGGTTCGACATCCCGACCATCTCGCCGCCGTCGGACCACGCTACGTCCGATTCGAGTGATCCCAGTCCAAGTGGCACCGGATTAGAGGTGGTCGCCAACTCGTACGCCCGATCCAGCATTACGGATTCCGCCGCAGAAACATTCAAACCGGTGACAGTCATTCCGGGCGGCAATAGCACGTTGACCGGCACATAGGGCACCATCGGAGTTCCCGGGATGCTGAGTTGCTCGGCGCCGCCGATCAGGAACAGGCCGCCGTCGTCGTATGGGAGGTAGGCGAGCGAGGCGGAGTTGACCTGCACCTGTACGTGATGGCCCGTATCATCGGACCACTGCGTTTGTGCATGGACCACGGTTTGATCATCGTCCTCGAAAAAACGTGCATAATCGATGTCAATCGTTGAAAAGTCCGCTACACTACCGATTATGCCGGGCGACACCAACGAAAGGGAAATATCTTCATCCCACGCCCCGCCGATGCTCAACAGGGTTCGTTCTTCCAACTGTTCCACCCGGTTCATTCGGAAACGGCTTAGTGTTCGGGCAGGATGCTTGTACTGATGTTTTTGTGCGTTGCGCCAACAGCGTGCGAGCGTGCTGAAGTGGTCTAATGCTTCGGAAAACCTACCCACGGACGTGTTCTCCTTTCCATTATCGCTGAGATGCCTACGACGCTGTTAGCCCGCATTTCTCAGTGTGGCGTGTAAAGGCGGCGATTTTCAGTGGGTGCGAATCCCACCCGGCAACTTGTTGCTCCAGCCGGTAGCACTTGGAGCGGT
>DAOWNK010000239.1 GCA_030642635.1 Pirellulales bacterium | reverse complement strand
CGTTGCGAAACCGCTCGCGACGCTCCAACAGATCGTCAAGGTGCATGTGCCCGTACTTGTGGATTTTTTCCTTGCGATGCTTCGGTGCGACGAACGTCAGTTCCATTATTAACACCTCGGCCTGGAACATCGCCTCACAGTTGTCCAACCCTTCCGGCGAGCTGTCGCCAAGGTAGGCTAACCGTGGAATGCGGACCTCGTCGGTCACTTCGGCGCCGGAGATGCGCAGGTCGCGGATTTTTTCGCCCGGCATGCCATGGAACTCCGGCTTGAGTTTCCGCCGCCGCTGCCAAACCACGAACCCCAACGACGGCAGCGTGTGGGTGGTGGCCGATACGGTGACCACGTGCTCGCGCGACAGCTCGATCTGGTCGCCCGGCCGGATAGGGATCAACTCGCACGGCAGCCGGCCGCGGTCCAACCGACTGAACAACCGAAGGATTCGCTGCACCGGTTCGAGGGCGGCCTCGGGCAGATAGATTCTCGGCGGCTCCATCTTCATCATCCGCCGACGCGATATGTACACCGGCAACGCCACTATGTGGTCCATGTGCGTGTGCGAGACGAACCAGTTCGGCGTGCCCATGAACGACCACGGCTGGGCGCCCAGGTCGAACCCGACCTTCAACTCCGGCACGCGCCAATACGTTTGCACCGCCGCACGGGAGTAACCTTCAATTGTAAGGTCCTTGTGCGTGATCGTTTTGACTGGAAGGTTGTTGATCATAAGCTAGGGGCCCCTGGCCTCTGAATTGGTTGCAATGCACACGTGGCCTGATTCAGGTAACTGCAAGTGCACCAGCTTGCGGCGTCGGCCATAAGTATCAGCCCTCCGGCCGGGATGGCGTTTATCCAGCACCCCGGGCGAATGCCGCCGTAGTTCTCCGTGCGGCGGGCGCCTGTCAGATCGAAATACCCTAGCGTGGCGGAGCGGAACACCAACATGTTTCTCGAACCGACCGGTATGCCGCAACCGTACGATCGGGTGAACTGAAACGGCAGTTGCCTGCCGCTTAGCAGGTCCCATGCGCCCGGCTGTGCATAGATGGTGCGATCGTTGAGGATCGGACGGGATTCATAGCTGGTCATAACGTCCCACAACCGCGTTCCATTGCCGGGCCGGATGCCGGCCATACGATCGCCCAGTTCGGATTTTCGCCACTGATGCGGTTTATGTCGAGCTTGGTAGGCCATCACAAGCACGTCGTGCTTGGAACTGAGGGCCAACATCGTGCCGAATATCTCCTTATCGTTCTTCCACAATACCTTGCCCGTCGCCACGTCCAAGGCAATCAACCAGCCGGTTTTGTGTTCGGCCAACCGGCGGAACTCCTCTGCTTCGCCATTGCCGCCGGTCGCGGCCCTCCGCCGTGCTTTCGCACGGGCTTTGTCTTCATCGAAGCCAAGCTCGTCGATCGGCGCCGTCGGCCGGTCGATCAGGTATACGCGCCCGTCGCCGATCGCAATGGCGCTTGGGCGGATGGAATGCTCGGGCGTGTATGTCCACTTGAGTTTCCCTGTCTTGGCGTCCATGGCGAAAAACAACATCGACTCGGTGAATATGCGGCTCGTATCCCATCTGGGAGAAAACGACTTGGTCAGGTATTTTTCGTTGGCCAGCGTGCCGAAGATCGTTCCATCTTTGCAGGCGATGTATCCCCATATTCCCCGTTTCCCGTCGGGACGTAAAGGAGGCTGTAGTTCGGCCAGTTTTTTCCCATCCTTCACGTCGAGACACAGACATATGTCCCTATTGTGCACGTAGACGCGATTGTCGCTTAGGCAGAAGTTACTGCCACACCACGCAGCTCCGAGCTGTGATTCGTAGTGGTACGCCGCAAGAACGCCTTCGATCGGGAACTCCCAGAGTGTTCGGCCGTTGTAGATGTTTGTTGCCCGAAGTCCGTGAAGCCCCTCGGCAAACATTCGTCCATTGTCAACAAGCGGTGCCGGCCCGCGACTATGGCGGCTGGGCATCACAAAATCGGTGTCGCGGAACCAGAGCATCTTAATCGGACCGCGCACCAAAGTATCGCTGGAGCAGAGTGTGTTGGCAGGGTCGGTGTTCTGATGCGTCCAGCTTCCGGCGCCTTCCAATGGACCTCGAACCGATTGCCGCATTGCACCCGGGCGGCCGATACACGCGATTCCACGGTATGGACACTGCATACGCTGCATCGCTTTTACAGGAACGATGCTCGTACCTTCGGAGACCGACCGGCCGGAGACGACCAGATCGGCGAAGTAATCCGGATACGGCACGCTCGCCGGACCGGCCTGATGGACCGTCACCCGAACGCCGTATAACCCTGCTGTATCAAGTATCTTCCTGGCGGCTTGCACCTTGGCCGGATCCTTCTCAACGCAATAAATTTGAAGTTTGGTTCGTTTTGCCAATTCCAGTGCCAACCTGCACTCACCAGCGGCAATATCCAAACAATATCCTTCGGTAACACCGGTTCGCCGGATGATCTCTTCGGCCGCTGCTGCATAACGTGTAGGGTGCGTGAAACGCACCGGTTTCGTTGTGGACTGCTGCGCCGTATTGTGGTGCGTTTCACGCACCCTACGTATTTCTACACCAAAGCAATAGATCACGCCTCGATCCGTGCTGACGTAAAGCCGGCCGTCGGCCACCGCCAGATCGTAGACAGTGCCGTCCACCTCGGCGTCCCATACCGCTTTATGCGAGTTGACATCGACCAGCAACACCTTACTCCGTCCGCCGGCTACGATCATATCGTCTGCAACAATCAATGCACTCGCCGCGTTTGACAAAGCCGGGCGACTCCACGCCGTCTGGCCCATAATGTTGCCGGCCGGTTGCTCGGTCCCATTGCGAACGATCGATGGCGCCAAGGCGCCGGGCGGAAGGTCAACACTCCATACGGGCGGTGCAAGAACCTTGACCGTTTGCTTTTTGCCCTTCCGATCTATTGCTTCCTTATCGACCAGCAACCTGCCACGGTCGAAGGCGACAATACGGTTCTTTCCAGACGTGACAACAAAATCCGGATGTGCGGCGATTTGGACACCGATAGCGCCGTGTTTTGCACCGCCTGCCGTATCGAACATCGCACCGCCGTTGAAGAAGTGATTGTCAATTGCCGCCACGTCCGATCCGCCCGAAAATTGATTACGCTGAAGATGAAAGTATCGGAGCACCCCGTCGGCACGGTCGAACACCGCCGGTACGGCACGGCCGGTGGGAATAAACAACGAGTCGCCACTGACGGCCAGATGCCCTTGGGCGGCAATACCGCTTTTTGCCCGGGCGGTCGGGTGCGGCTGGTCCATTTCGATCCCACCGGACGAATCGTTGCACCAGAGCACCTTGCCGGTGGCCGGGTCGATCGCGTAGATAAAAATCCCTTCGGTTGGCCAGATGCCGGCGCCGAAGTACAGCACGTCGTCGATCATCACCGGCCCGCCGCGTGCCGGCCAGCGCGAGATCATCCGGTCGTTGCCCAACAGCATGTCGTTTTTCGGCCCGCCGCGCAACTTCCAAAGCAGCTTTCCATCGCTCGCCGCAAGGCAGTACAAATGGCCGTCGTCGCTTGCCACAAACAAGCGGTCGCGCCAGGCCACCGGTGCGAATCGCACGGGGCCGTCGGTGAAAAACGTCCAGCGGGTTTTACCGGTGTCGGCGTCCAGGGCGTATACCTTGCAGTCGGCCGAACTGCCGTAGTAAAGCGTTCCGTCGGCAATCACCGGCCGATAAGCGCGATCGAACCGCTCGCGGTTACGGGTCGGCCATGCCGGCATGGACGGATGTGGCGAGCGATAGGTCCACTGCAACGAAAGCGTCTCGGGCAGTTTCTCGGAGGTGTATCCGCTTCGTGCGGCATCGGAGCGATACGTCGGCCAATCGGCGGCATGAAGGTCGGCCGGAAGCAGCAGAGTGGCCATTGCGGCAATGATCGATTTGTACATCTCGGTTTTTCTTTTATACTTCACGCGGCCATAATCTGCGGTTCTTGTCGGGTGTTGGGTGGCATGCCTTCACGCGGCGTAGCCGTGGGTAGGCATGTGCATTCAACAAGAATCAAGGCCCCATTCATGCCTACCTGTGGCTGCGCCACATGAAGGCATGCCACAGAGCCGTGCGAAAACCGCAGATTATGACCGTGCGGAGTATACAAACGTAATTTGGTGTCTCAAGCCGCCGTACCGGCGGCTGCTAAACGTTTTGTTCGCAGTCATCGGCCTTCACGGCAGCTCTTTAATCACGACGTCCTTAAACCAGATTTTCATCTTGGGGCCGGTGTGCAGTTGCAAGGCGATGATACCATCGGTGGCGCCTTTCTCACTCTTTTCGGTGTAATCGACGGTCGTGTAACCGTTCAGAACCTGCTTGATCTGCGGTCCGTTGCATGTGATCTCGTACTGGTTCCAGTCGCCTTCGTTGACGTGCTTAGCGATCTCCTCCGGCTCGACGTCGCAAAGAATGCCGCGTCCGCGCTCCTCGTACAAGATGCCCATGTATCGTTTATCGGCGATGTCGGCTTGGTATCCGGCCACCACGTGGTCGGGCTTCTCCAGGCTACGGACCTGGACGCCGGAGTTGTGATTACGCAACTTGAACTTCAGTTTAATCACAAAGTTCTTATAAGTCTTATCGGTTATAAGAAAAGTGTTGTGCTTGAGTTTTTTGTTCTCGGTCGAGCCGACGATAGCACCGTCCTCAACGCTCCAGCAATCGGGGTCGCCGTGCCAGCCGTCGAGTGTTTTGCCGTCGAACAGCGGCCGGAAACCGTCCTCTGCAAGGGTAGTTGCCGTGAACACTGCGATTAGAATCACCGTCGAACAGAAAGTTGCTGCAAAGTTACGCATGGTACAGACCTCCAAAGTTAAAAACGGGTACTTAAACTGGGCTCTTCCGTTTTTAAGTGCGAAGTCCGCACTTTTCGAGGGGTTGAGCTTTAGGG
>DAOWNK010000083.1 GCA_030642635.1 Pirellulales bacterium | reverse complement strand
GACACGGCCGGACCGGACATGGTATTTGTAAGTTTATGCTAGCTGTTAGCAAGCATTCGTTGTTGAGGATCGAGGCCTCTGAACCCTAAAGCTCAACCCCTCGAAAAGTGCGGACTTCGCACTTAAAAACGGAAGAGCCCGATTTAGCCATAGCAACCGAACAAGACGGCATCCGCATACTGAAGCATCGCTTCATCAAACCGGGCGTGAGCCAGTTCTTGCTGAGCAGCAAGCCGGAAGTCAGCCCGAAGACGCTGGTGGCTCGTGTCAAGGGCCGGCTGCAACACTTGGTGCGACGGCAGTTGCCCAAGGCGCTGAAGCGAAACTACGACCTGCACAGTATCGGCTCGTCGACACGCGCCGAAGTCGAGCGATACGTCGCATCGCAATTGGAACGCTATCAAGTGGACGGCCGCGCCGCGCAAGAATGCTTCCAGCAGCTTCAAATCCATCGGCCGGAGGTCAACCTTTGCGAGCCGCAACGGACTGTCCGCGGCATCTTCCGCTACAACTTGCACGTGGTTCTCGAAACCGACGGCTACTGGGGTGAGTTCCGTAAAGAACGACTCGGCGCACTGCACGACATGATTCTGCGTGCAAGCCGGGCCAAGGGGCACTTGCTTTCCCGCGCAGGCATTCTTCCGGACCATATTCACATGACACTTGGACGTCCGATCGCGGCTGCACCGGCCGATATTGCTTTGAACTATCTGAACAACCTTGCTTACGTTTATGAAATGCAGCCTGTGTTTCGCTATAGTGCGTACGTGGGCACGTTTGGCGAGTACGACGTCGGCACGCCCGGCGAGCGGACGCCGTGGCCGGGAGGGATGTAGGGGCCGGACAGACGCTCCACGCAGGTAAACTGCGTGGGGGCGGGAGGACGATCTGCCGTTGCAGTAGGGGACAGACAGACGCTCCACGCAGCTAAACTGCGTGGGGGCGGTGGGTGGCCGGCGTCTGAGCGTAGCGAGGGCTAAGGCCACTCCACATCATCGTTCCTGGTGTTGTATCCTCTTTGGCCTCGGGATTCCTAGTTTTTCTGCAATCAACTCGAACCCCGCCTCATTCTTGTACTTCTCAATCCTTCGCTGAAGGTTTCTCAAATGGACCTTTTCCCACGAGGAGCTTGCATTATGGTGTCTACGAATGAAGCTCCTCGGCAAAGTATATAATTCCGGTTCTTGCATGCCGCTAGAACCATCGCGGCCCCGATAGAACTCCCCGATGTTAAGAAACGTAGCAACAAGGAAGTCAAAGGCACTCAACGTTCCCTTCTTGACCGGAAACTCCAAGTTGCAATCGGTGGCATATCGGCTCTTGACCTGAACGCGAACCTGGGCAACCTCGCCCTTTTTCAACCTGTGTCGGGGATCCGGGTGGATGCAGATCAGGTCGTATCCCTCGTTGCCGGGCGGGGCTTTGTACGTCAGAATGTTCCGCCGCATCAGGTATCCCATCACGAGATACTCCGCACCTGCGGAAACAACCGGAAGTCGCAGCCTTTGCTTCTCGGACATCACTTATCCTCCTGTACTTGAAACATTTTATCCTTCGTTCCTCAGGGCGTGCCACCCGCCAACCTATTATTGCAAGTGTCACATTCGATTGTCAATTACCGCCCTGCCATCGATCGGGCATGCGCAGAACAAATTAAAATTGCCCGGCCAATTTCCGGTCTTGAAATCGGCCGCGAGGTGTGATACATTTGTCCACGTTGGAACAGTATGCCAATACTCGTTTGTTCTTTGAAAATTTATCTCCCTCCAAACCCGTTCGTAGTGACCCGATTCATCGGGTCCACCCGGTTGAATGCCCGGGAATACCGCATAAATGCGGTCACTACAAGCCGGGGAGTTTTGCACGTTTGGGGCGGCCAAAACCCGTGCAAATTCCATCGGACTTAAAGTGGCTTTGCGACAGTACTTACGACGATCCGTCGGGGTGTGAATTGCACTTGACAACAAATCCCGCCGGTGCAAACCGCAAAATATCCATCGACGCAACCACCTGTCCGGCAACCACTAACGCACGCGAAGAACGGCGTCAAGGACATTTTGCACGCGGTGAAACAATGGGAGGCAAAATAGGCATGTCACTGCCCCAGTTGCTCCTGCATCTGACGGATGCGGTCGCGCAGTGCGGCCGCACGCTCGAAGTCCAACGCATCGGCGGCGGCTAGCATCTCGGCCTCTAACTCCGACAGATACTCCTCGGTAATGTACCGAGTCTGGTCGGTCCGGCCCACCGCGGCATTGGACTGTGCATGGGCGGCCGTCTCGGCCTCGATGCCCGAGAGAATGCTCTTGCGAATCGTCTCGGGCGTGATGCCGTGTTGCCGGTTGTACTCCTGCTGCATTTCTCTCCGCCGCAGGGTCTCTTCGATGGCGCGCTGCATCGAACCGGTTACCTTCTCGGCATAGAGTATCACCTTGGCGTCGGCGTTTCGGGCGGACCGGCCGATGGTCTGTATCAGCGAGGTCTCGCTACGCAAAAAACCCTCTTTGTCGGCGTCGAGTATAGCGACCAGCGAGACCTCGGGCAGGTCAAGCCCTTCTCGCAACAGGTTCACGCCGACCAGCACGTCGAACTCTCCTTGCCGCAGATCGCGGAGCAACTCGACCCGCTCGAATGCGTTCAGGTCGCTGTGCAACCACTTACACCGGACGCCCTTCTTGTCGAAGTATCCGGCCAGGTCCTCGGCCAACCGCTTGGTGAGCGTGGTAACGAGCACCCGCTGGCCTACGGCCGCACGAGAACGAATCTCCTCCAGCAGGTGCGGCACCTGCGTGACCGCCGGGGCGACCTCGATCTCCGGGTCCAACAGCCCGGTGGGACGGATCAACTGCTCGACTACCTCGCCGCTGGTCTGTTCTAATTCATATGGCCCCGGCGTGGCCGAGACGTATATCGCCTGCGGAACCCTGGCCCGCCATTCGTCGAACCGAAGCGGCCGGTTGTCCAACGCGCTGGGCAGCCGGAACCCGTGCTCGACCAACGTCGCCTTGCGGTTGTGATCGGCGGCGTACATCCCGCGGACCTGCGGCACGGTCACGTGCGACTCATCGGCGAATAACAAGAAATCATCGGGAAAGTAGCTCAACAGCGTATCGGGCGGTGTGCCCGGCGGCCGGCCGCTAAGCGGACGGCTGTAGTTCTCGATGCCCGGGCAGTAGCCGACCTCCTGGATCATCTCCACGTCGAATCGGGTTCGGGCGCTAAGTCGTTGTGCCTCCAGCAGTTTGCCCTCTTGTTTGAACTGTTCGAGCCGATCGCCAAGCTCCTGTTTGATCTCGGCCACGGCGCCTTCAATGCGTTCCTCCGGCAGCACGAAATGCTTTGACGGGTAGACGAACAACTGCTCGCGACGTTCGATTACCTCGCCGCTGGTCGGGTTGATAACGGAAAGCTGCTCGACCTGGTCGCCCCAAAACTCCACCCGAAGTGCATACTCCTCGTAACTGGGCCATATCTCGACGCAATCGCCGCGCACGCGGAACTTGCCCGCGATGAAGTCTATGTCGTTCCGCTCGTACCGGATATCAACCAACTTGGCGAGCATCCGGTCGCGGTCGATCTCCCGGCCGACCTCCAGCGAGACCATCATCGAGCGATAGTCTTCCGGCGAGCCGAGGCCGTAGATGCACGAGACGCTGGCCACGATGATTACGTCGCGCCGGCTTACCAGCGCACTGGTGGCTGCCAGCCGCAGCCGGTCGATCTCCTTGTTGATCGAGGCGTCCTTCTCGATGTAGATGTCGCGCTGCGGGATGTACGCCTCGGGCTGGTAGTAATCGTAATAGCTGACGAAATAGCTGACGGCGTTGTTGGGAAAGAATTCCTTGAACTCGGCGTAGAGCTGTGCGGCCAGCGTCTTGTTGTGCGACATCACCAGCGTCGGCCGACCGACGGCCTGGATGACGTTGGCCATGGTAAACGTCTTGCCCGAACCGGTCACACCCATAAGCACCTGATGCTTTTTACCGGTGCGCAGCCCTTCGATCAGGGCACCAATGGCCTCCGGCTGGTCTCCGGCGGGTTGGAATTGGCTCACGAGTTGGAACACGTCAGTCATTTTTCGGTTATTCAGCCACAACTTCAATTCCGCTGAGGATCGCCCCGATGTCGCCGGCTGGGGCCAGCGAGATGTTCAGCTTGCCGGGGGCCTCGATACCTCGAAATTCCTTGACCACCGCACGGTTCCGTCCGTCGGCCTCTCGGACCACGTCAAAATCATCAAGCACCCGGTTGCCTTGAAGCAAAATGTCGAACACCCGGCGACCCGGCTCCATGTCTTCCACCTCGGCAAAGTGCAGCCGGACGGTGTACTTAGGAGCTTTCTGATTGTGGGAGGCGTCTCTGACGGCGACCGGAAGCGTGCAATCAGTCGCCGACGGAGTCGCCTCCCACAAGTTGTACTTCGACAGCGTGAGCGTGACTTGTGTGAGGCCCTCGATGCCCGAAGCAGCGACCCAGTTAAGTTCACCTGCATCCGCGTCGGCCTCGACACGCGAGGCGTGATAACGATAGTATCGAGGTTTGTTTACTTTGGACGATTGAACTTCTACGGGAATATCCGGCGAAGGGCCGCCGACGCTTGGGAAGTCGAGCCATAACGTCCTGTTGTTCGCGCGTCGGTCGCCCGGCGCACCGAAGTTGATCCCGACCCGGCGGACCGGATTGCCGTCCCACTTGAACGAATTGAAGGTCCAAACTTCAGCACTCGGGTCGTGTATCAGTGCAAGCGAGGTTTGGTTCTGGTAATTGCAGGTGCAGGTCCTGGTATATTCCGGTGCACTAAGCACACCGCCGGCTGCGATCAGGTTCGAGGTGCACCCGGATTTGAACCCGCCGAGGTTTCCCGTGCCACCGTTGTTGGTCAGGTCGTAGAACCCTGCGGCCGCCGAGCGGAACAGTACAAGGTGCTCACAGGCGGTCGCCGTGTTGCAGCCGTAGTTTCGTGTGAACTTCCATTTCATAGGTACACCGGTTATCGGGTGCTTGCGCATCGCCTGCTTGCCTGTGGTGAGCGACCATGCCGGCCCCTGAGCGATGATCGCATCGTGGCGCAACATGCACGGCCCCGAGTAACGCCTATCGAGGTCCTTCCATAACACGCTGCCGTCGGCGCCGCGATAGGCGGCCATTCCGCCCGGCGATTCGTCGTACGCTCGATCTTGGGCAAGGCTGCCGGCCTGGAGCAACACGTCGTGCTCGGCCGAGTAGCCCAGAAACGTGCCGAAAATGTCTGTGGTAGTGCTCCAGATTTCTCGGCCCGTGCAAACGTCCAGTGCCATAAGCCGAGGTTTGTACCCCTTGCGGTCGATCCCACGCCGCTTTAGTACGTTTAACTTGGCCGTCGACAGGCCGTCGATGCAAAAGACCTTGCCGGCCCCCACGGCGATGTTGTTGTGGCGGAATCCGTACACTGCATTCCGATCCCACAGCACCTTGCCTGTGTGTCGGTCCATAACCACCAGTCGCCGGCTGGCGGAGGAATATCGTACTGGTGTGAATGTTTTATTATCCGATTTCAAGTTGATCTTGACAGGCGTGGCGGTGGCGATCAAAAACTCATTCCATGCGGCAATCCCGCCCCAATTGGGTTGCGAGCCGTCGGCCGTCGGTTTCAAGCGTATCTCGTTTTTCGTCTTGCCGGTCGCGGCGTCCAGATCGAGAATCACATCGCCATAGACGACGTAAACCGAATCGGCCAACGAGACGTAGTTGCTGCCGATCTCGCCGGCGCCTGGCTGGTGGTTTGTGTTGTCGTAAAACTTACCCAGCCCGGGCAACTCGCGCTGCCAAAGCAGCCGTCCGGTATAGATGTCGGTGGCGCGAAGCATCTCGGCGCCTTCGATGAACAATCGCCCGGCGGCCACCTGCGGCGAGGGGCCATGGCCGTGACGCGGCAGCACCTCGTCGTTGGGCGGACCGTTGCCGAACCACAGCAGCCCCAGCGGTGTTTTCACCAACTTGTCTTTCGACACCACGCTGTTGTCGGCCCCGGCATAGTTGTGGGTCCAATCGGCGGCACCCGGCAATGGCCCTTCGCGCACCAACACCGACGCATTCCCGCCGGACGATTTCACTTTTGCGCCCGCCAGGACGGCCTGCTTAACCAATTGTCGGAGACGTTCTGCGCCGATTGGTAGACGTGCCGTACCACCGTATGGTCGCAAGACACTGAAAACAGCCTTGACGTGCGATGCACACGCCTTCGTGTCGTTCGTTGGGAAATCGTGTACGACGGCCGACTCCGCCATGTACGGCGGCAGATGATATGTAATCGGATTACCGACGTGGGCCGAAACCCGAATGCCATATAGCCCGGCCTCGACCATCCGTCGCCGCAGTGCGTCGATCTTCTCCGCATCCGGATCGATTACAATCAAGTGTAGGTTTGATCTGCCGACCAACGATTCGATTTCCTCAACGGAACCCAATCCAAATATTACTACATAGGCCGCTTGCGGCTTAGCAGTATATTTACTTTCCATTGCGAAGCCGCGAGCGGCTTTTTTCGCACCAAAGCAATAGATTCGTCCGGCCGTTGTAACGACAAACAGCTTATCGTCGGCGGCCAGCAGGTTCCACGGTGTCCCTTCGACAATCGCTTTACAGTCGTCCGGCGTGTAGGTCTTTGATCCGGCGCGGATTGCCACGGCGCCGTGCGAGCTGCGCCCGCCGAACTGGGCAAAGTTAAATGCGATCAGCCTGCCGGTTTTCAAATCGTACGTTCCAGGCGGGGTTCGCCCACCTGGTGCACGCAGCCCTTTTTTGGTAATCGCCAGATGTCCTCGCGGCACAAAACCGCCAAAGGCAGGGCTGTTGTGCGGGTTGGTCTGGTACGTAATGCTATCGCCGCTGTTGGTCCAGAGGTTTTTGCCGGTCTCGGCATCGACAGCGTGGACGAATATACCCATAAACGGCCAGATACCGGCGGTGAAGTAGATGACACCGTCCTTCAGAACCGGCCCGCCGCGTACCGGCCAGGAGGAAATCAATCGCTCGTTGCCGAATACTTTGCGATCGGACGGTCCGCCGCGAAATTTCCAAATAAGCTTTCCATCGGCCGCACTCAGGCAATAAAAATACCCGTCGTCGGAGCCGAAGTAGACTTTGCCGTTGTTGTAAACCGGCGCAAGCCGGACCGGCCCGCCGGCGAAGAACCGCCAACGCTCGGTACCGGAGTCTGTCTCATACGCAGTCACGCTGTCGGTGACCATCGACGGGACGAATAGCAACTCTCCGGCGGCGACCGGTGAGTAAGACACATCGAACCGCAGCGACGGCTGGCTTGACGGCCATGCCGGCCGTGGCGTGGGAAGTTGCAGTACCCATTGCAGGTGCAATTGCTCCGGCAACTCATTCGGAGAAGTTGCACTCCGGGCGGCATCGTATCGCCACTGCGGCCAATCGCCGGCGAACAACTCACCGGCCGGAAGGATTATGAGTAATGCGAGTATAATTATGTTTGAAAATTTTTCCATGTCCATGCTAAGCCGCAAGCGGCTAACTCATCATCACGTGAACGTCCTCCGACGCTATGGCCAGGTGAACGTGGTCTCTAACTCCGACGCTACGTTCATTATATTCCCGTTTGCCGAGGGACACAAACAATTCCAGTTCACCGCAGACTACGCCGAGTTTAACCGTTGGCCCAAAGTCGGTCACACTGCTTATTGTGCCTGACAAAATGGTGGTGCCCGGCGGAACGTCTTTTGGTGCATCAACGGCGAGCCGGATATGCTCCGGCCGGACCATGGCCGTCACCGCGGCGATAGTTTTTCCCAAGCAAGAAGGAACCGATATTTTTTCCGCCGGCAGCTCGATCCCACCAGGGCAAACCAGCCGCAGCCGGTCGCCGCCCGGTCCGGCCCCGGCCGGGATGAGATTGCCGGCTTGTGTAAACCGTGCGACCTGCGTGTTCACCGGCCGATTGATAATCTCACTCGGCGCGCCAACTTGAATGATCCGCCCACGGTCGATGATCCCCACGCGGTCGGCCACCGAGAGCATCTCGGCGAAGTTGTGGCAGACGTGTACCACGGTGGCATGCGTATTTTGCTGTAATCGTTTCAACCCTCTGCACAGTTCTTCTCGGGTTTGCTCGTCCAGTGCGCTTACCGGCTCATCGAGCAGCAGTACTCGCGGCTCGACGGCCAGCGCCCGGGCCAAGGCAACCCGCTGTTGCTCGCCGCCTGAGAGCCTCTGCGGCGTCCGATCGGCAAGGTGAGTCACGCCGACCATCTCCATCAGTTCGTCGATGCGCTGAGATTTGTCGTGATGAATGGTGTTGGGTGGCCGGGGCAAAGCGAAGCGGTGCCCCGGAGTTGCTGGGGCATCGCCTTCGGCTCTGCCGCCAGCCACCCAATTATTTTTTGACAATTCCCTAAGTCTAAGCCCGAAACCGATGTTTCCACGTACCGTCTTGTGCGGAAATAGGGCGTAATCCTGCGGCACGTATCCGAGCCGGCGGTTGCGTGGTTCAAGGCGTGTAACGTCGATGTCGTCGATAAATATTCTGCCCGAATCGATCCGGTTAAGCCCGCAGATACATTCCAACAGCAGCGTTTTGCCCGATCCGGTAGGTCCTAACAGAACAAAATACTCGCCCGGGCGGACGTGCAGTTCCACGTCGCTTAAGGCGAACTGTCCGACAGCGAAATTGAGTTGCTCGATGCGTATCATCGCTCTCCAAGCCCCACCATGCGAATAGTTACAAGTGCCGCGGCGGCCAACAACAACATTAGAATCGCCACGGCCAGGGCGACCTCGATCCGACCGATCGACTGCTCCAGGTAGATAGTAGTCGGCAGCACCTCGGTTCGCATCCGCACGGCGCCGACAAATACCATAAGCGGCCCGAAGATACCCAGCGCCCGGGTCCAGATTAGAATACCGCCGACGATGATCCCACGGCGTGCCATCGGCAGTGCCACGCGGAAGAACGCACCGGGATGTGTGCAGCCGAGCGTCATGGCGACCTGTTCGATCCTCGGGTCGATGCCGTCGAAGGTGAGCTTCACCGCCCGGATGCCGAACGACGCCGAGACGAGCAACTGGCAGAGGATAATCCCCTTCGTCTGAAATACGAATTTCAATCCCGCCGCCTCGATCCACCGTCCCGCGTCGGTTTGGAAGAAGACCAGAAGCGACAGCCCCACGACAAGCGGCGGCAGGATTATCGGCAAATCGACAATCGAATCGACCACTGCCCGGCCGGGGAACCGGTAACGGCTCAAGGCGTAGCCCATCGGAACGGCGAATATCAGCCCGATGATTACCGTTACCGTGCTGGTCCATATAGAAAGCCACAGTGCGGCGCGTATCTCAGCCGAGAACAGCACGGCTGCAAAGTCGCCGAGGTTTGCCGGCCCGACGTCGGTAACAACGTATGCCACATCGGCGATGACCAGTGCCGCCAATCCGACGACAAACAGCCCGACGAACGCCAGCATCGACGCGGCAAACAGCCGGCCGTGCAGCCCGACTACCGGTGTGGTTGAACGCGGTTCTGTAAACATGTGGCGGTTCATTTGTTATTCAAAAGCCGCTTGCGACTTAGCAACAGTTCATGCCCCCCGACGCAGTCGGAGGGCTTTGGCGGTGGTTTTCATAGGATATTTGTTATTCCGGCAGTGTGGTAGTATAACGATGTTTCTTGAAAATCGCCTGCCCCGGCTCGGATGCAATGAACTTAAGGAACTCCTCGGCCGACTTAGGATGCTCGGAACAACTCAACACACCAACCGCAACGGTCGAGACGACGTTTTGTTCCGCCGGTATCGGCACTGTTGTTGCATTGTCGGCAAAATATGCGGCCACGGCGTCCCAGACGATCACTGCATCGAGTTGCCCTAGCTTAATGTGATTGCCCAGTTCGTTAACCGTCAACGAGCGGAACTTCACATTTCTGTTCACGTTCTCCCCGGGAATATTGTTCTTGGCGAAGATTCTCGACGATTTCCGCCCGATGGCGCACGCATTAGAATCACCCAGACCAACCTTTATCCCTGGCCTAATAAGGTCGGCAAGCGTTTTGATGTTTTTGGGGTTTCCTTTTTGGACAAGGATTACGGGGACGAAGTAGCAAGCGGTTTTTTTCGAGGCGATCAGACCTTCCCGCTCTGCCTGGTCGACATAGTACACATCGCCCGGCATGTACAGGTCGCCCCGGCCGCTGAGCTTTATGCGGGCCAGCAGCACCTCGCTGCCGGCGTAATCACATTCGACGGCCACGCCATGCCGGCGCGTGAACTCCCGGACAAGTTCCGCCGCAGCCGGCCGGATGCCGGCGCCGCAGTACAGCAACAGTTTTGTTTGCTGCGGCTTGTCGCTACCGCAGCCGAGACACAGACACAGCAGTGTGGTCAAAACCAACAGGCCGCCGTACCGGCGACCGCTAAACGTGTGAGCGCTATTCCCCGACTTCGGTCGTAAGTTACTTGACATACCCGAACTCATTGAAAATCTCCTTCCCGTGGGTCTCCACGAACTCGAGGAACTGCTCCACTCGGTCCTTCTTCTTGGAGTAGGACAGTCCCACCACGGCAACGCGGACCTCCTGGTCGTACAGGTAAGGACCGGGAACGATCTCCAGCGAGTCGAGCCAGTTATGTGCGATGCCGTTCCACATGATGCCCGCATCGCGGTGGCCGAGCTTGATCTGAGCGGCGGTCGCGGCGTGGGTCCTCATCAGTGCGTTGCCCACGTTTTTCAGCACCGCCTTTTTGAGCCCAGGCTGGTCTCGGTCTTTCTTGTCCAACAATCTAAACACCATTTCGCCGCAGTGGGAAAACTCGGGATTTGACAGCACCACGCGAAGCCCGGGCCGGGCAATATCTTCAAATCGCTCCAGCTTTTTGGGGTTGCCCTTCTTCACCACCAACACCGGTGCTACCCAACCGACCTGCACGTAGCGGAGCATCGCGCCGGCGTCCTCGGTGTACTGGACAAAGGGGTCGTGGCAGACGAAGACATCGCCGACCGTGTGCATCTTTACCCTGGGCAGATGGTCCTCACACTGGCCGAACACCAACGTTGCCCGGCAGCCGGTTTCTTCCTCGAACTGCTTCGCCAGCTTTTCCATGGGCGGGCGGAACGAGCCGCCGCAGAGGACTTCGATTTCGTCGACGTCGCTTCCACAACCGCATACGGCCAACGTCATTCCGGCGATCAGGCCAACCGACATGAGATGAACGGTTTGTTGCATTGCAACTGTCCCCCTTTCTCTTATGTACTGCACTTTCTGAAAAAACAGCGATAATTGGTATACACTAAAAAAGGCTCTTCCAT
>DAOWNK010000123.1 GCA_030642635.1 Pirellulales bacterium | reverse complement strand
GGATTTTTCCCCGATTCTCGGCGATGTGGTTGATGTTAAGCCAACTTGGGCGGTTGAGGCTCATACAGGCAATCAGGATACCGTCCGGCGCGGCCTTCTTGAGATTCTCGAGGAACGTGTTGACGGTATTGGAATCGTGCAACGGCGCGTCGATGACCTCCAGGTCGATTCCAAGCTCCTTGGCGGCAGTGGTAAGCACTTTTGTGTACTGCCGCTGATGGCTTTTAATGTCATAGGCGGCCCCCGGCCAGCCCATCCAGTAGCGGTCGACGTTCGGACGCACGAACACCGCACGGACTACGGGCTTTTTGGTCGGCTTAGGTTCGTCGGCAAACATCGACGACACAAAATTAAACAGTCCCATTTCCGTTGCCAGTGCCGATGCACCCATTGAGGTCACGAACCTTCGACGGCCTATTTTCATTTTCAACGGACAAAGTGACTGAAGCTGCTGGTTTTCGCATTGCATGTCGAATTCTCCTTGGTTTGATGGATGGTTGTGTTGTTGGTTGTTGTAATGGCGATTCCGGGTCGGAAACCCGCTCGACAGTCAGTCCGTTGAGAATCGGATTGCCGTCGTTGAAAAGGTTGGGAACTCCTCCGTCTTGATAAGGAAGTACGATATCGAGCCGTCCGTCCGTGACGGACAGTGTGTGTGTATAAACTATTCCGGACGTGATGTCCGGCTTTTCCGAGCCTTGCTCATACGGCAAGACGAGATTCTTCACTGCTTGCTCGCCCTCAATTTGGATATTCTGGCCTCTACGGTTTTCTGCATTGCCGCCGGCCCAATAATTCTCGGAGAAAAGCAACTGCACCTTGTACCGCCCCTGGCTCACTGGCAAGCCGATCACGGCTGCACTTGCATTGTCCCAGAAAATGCTACGCATCACCGATTCCAGTGCATCATCGTCGGTTGTGTCGCCGTATTCCGGCCTGATCCCCCACGGATCATGGATAATCTGCGAAGCACTGAGCATCGCACCGGCGTTTTGACCATTAGCGTTACTTAGGAAAGTGACACCACGGACCGTCTGGTTGCTTACGCCGCCGACGTTGAGTGCCCAGACAATATCACCCGACAGGTCGAGACCATCGGGACCACGGAATATCTCAAGCCGGCCAAAATGGACGGTAGCCACGCGGATTGGCACGGGGTTTTCTGGGCGAATCGCACGAACGAACTGATAATAGCCGGTGCCAAGTGTGCTGATTTTGCCCGTTGCGGCGTTTAGCCGTATGGCCTGGTTTTTCCCTAATCGCAGAATCTTGACCGCTGTCTTTGCCCCCCTGGGGATCATGTGTGCCTCGATCACTCCGGCGAAAACATGTGCTTCGGTGGTGCCACTTTTGTCGACTTGCGCGCCGAATTCAGTACCAAGATCGACAATCGACATGCCGGGCGTGTTGATTGTAAACCCGATGGCTGGTTTGGATACCTTCGCAGTGAACTTGCCAAGGTCAAGCCGGCCAGTGTTGGCTTTTTTGAAGGTATACTCGACCGGACCTTCCAGAACGACCTTCACCCCGGTTTTGTATGTGATCTCGACAAGTCCTGAGTCGAGTTTTAATTCATGGCCGATGGCCAAGTGGTTGTAGCTCAGCGGTGCTCGTCCCTCGGTCGCCCAGCGGCAGTTGTGCTTGCCGGTGATTCGGGCGACGAAGTTGAATTTTCCGTCCTTGTCCCTGGGCTGCCGCCCTGGGCTATTAGTTGTGCTGTTGCTGCCTATATGGATAGGCGTATATGTCGGTGTGGGCAAGATTTCAAGTATCAAAATCACGCAGACCATAAAAATCGTGGCCGCCAACATCGAGAACGGTCCGGGCTGGGAGAAGTAATCGCGTGTCCAGCGGGCAGTGCCGCCCAGGAAACCGAGCACCGGCATGTTTGCAGGCGTTGTGTTGTCTTCGGTAGGGACGCCGATTGCTCGGGCCGCGTGTGTATCTGCCACTTCGCCTTTTGCCGCCAGGAGCCGCAAGAGCGTGGCGTGCTGGTGTACCAGTCGGATATAGCAGCGGCGTGCCTCGGGCACGTCGCAGACCAGCCGTTGCAGTTTGGCGTGTTGCCCGAGCGAGAGCGTACCGTTGGCCAGCGCCGCTTGGAGCGTGTCGATAAAATCGAACTGGTCAGCGTTGCTCATGTCGGCGTTGCTCATGTCGGCGTTGCTCATGTCGGCTTCCCCTTGGCCAGCGTACGGCCGACGCAGTCGTAAAGTGTGCGGCGGATACGCTTCATCGCCTTGTAAATCGCATGGACCGAGCGGCCCAGCCGTTCGCCGATGGTCGTAGCGGTGGCGCCGTCCTCGTAACGCAGGCGGATCATCTCGCGGTCGGTCGGCGAGAGTTTTTCCGCGCAGTCGGCCAGTGCACGCTGTCGGGCGACAAGCTCCTCGTCCATTTCGACGGTCTCCTCGGCCACGGTCTGAAGGAACTCGTCGTTGAACAGCAGCCGCCCGCGCTTTTGCCGGCGAAGGTATCGCTTGACCTCGAACCGAGCGATCTGGCACGCCCAGGCGAAGTAGTTCGTTTCGGGGTCGAACTGGTCGAACTTGCTCCAGAGGATCGTAGCCGTCTCCTGCATTACATCTTCCGCGTCGTTCCAGTCTGGCAGCAGCGACAGAATGAAAGCGTGCACCCGGGTCTCGTGCCTGGTGTGCAATCGAAGGAACTCGTTGATGCGGTCCTGATCGGCTGACATCTAATTTCCCGACTGTCAAATCAGCGTTGAAGCAACAGATACTATCCATCATACCCTCATGAATACGCGCGCCGCCAACAAAATTAGACCGTGCGAATGGGGGGGTGCCCCATTTCTGCAGCGTCATTGGGTATCCAGCGAGAAACGGACCGGCAGGCGGACCGTGGCGGCCGTGGGACGACCGGCGGATGAGGCAGGCGCGAATCGCCAACTCCGCACCGCTTGAGCGGCCGCTGCGTCGAGAATCGCATGGCCGCTGGACGAGAAGACCTTCAACCACTCTACACGGCCCTCCGAGGTAATCCGTAGCCGCAAGACCACCGTGCCCTCGAGCCGGTCGATCAATGCCCGTTCGGGGTACGTCGGCGGGCGGTTGTCCAGCAACTGCGGCGGGGTCCGATCGCTCGTGCCGACCGAGACCGGCCGGCTTTCGGAATGGGCCGGTAGTGTCTTTTGCCGCAAGGTATGTCGTTGTGGAGGCGGCTGGTTTTCTGTCGCCGCGGCGTCGCTGCGACGTGGACGCACGGCCGGCGGAAGCGCCAGCAGGTGATCGGCCATGGCGACCTCGTACGGCGTGGGTTGCGCCACGTCGGTGTCGGCCGGCAGGAACGTCTGCTCGGCGATGGTTGCCCGACGTGGCATTACCACCACCTGCGGATCGTCGGTTATGATCTCGACGATAGGTTCAGGCCGCTGCGGCTGCGACCAGGTGGCCAGCAACTCGATATCGGCGGCGGTCTTCTGCCCGATCAGCTCTGGCTGCTCCGGCGGTGCGAAGGTGACGAACGTTGTGGAGGCCACCCATACACCCAACAGATGCACCACGACCGAACCGCCCCAACCGGTCGCCTGGTAGTGGGATATCGCCGCGCGGAGCAAATTGTTAAAAAACAAGCTCATAGCCGAGTGTAAGCGTAATGCCGGGTGCGTCGATACCGGAGGCGTGGACGCGGTAGTGGCGGTCCAGGATGTTTTCCAGGCCGACGCTCAACTCTCCATTATTACCTATATATGTGCCGGCACGCAAGTTCAGCGTATGGTAGCCGGGTGTGCCGCCGGGGGCAATTCGTGGGTCGTCCCGGTCGCGGGCGCTGAGGCGATGCTGCTGTGCGACCATCCAGTCGTAAAGCTCGAACCATCGGCGTCGGCAGGTGCTACGCCATCGCACGCCGGCGATACCCTGTGCGGGTGGTATCCGGCTTACCGGCTCGTTGTCGGTGATATTCTGTCCGAAGGCGTACGAGTAGTTTCCATATAGACTCCACCCGTCGTGGAGCAGATATTCCCCGGCCAGTTCGATGCCGTCGATCCGGGCCTCCCCGGCGTTTACCTTGATGTAGGCCGGCAGGCCCTCGATAGTATATCCGGCCGGTCGCCGGACGATCAGCCCGTCCAGATAGGTCCAGAATCCGAAGACTTGCACCCTCAGTCGCGGGGTGTCGAACTTCAATCCCACTTCGTAGTTCCAACTGGTTTCGGGACCAAGGTTGGGGCTTGGCACGTCAATGCCCAGATGCGTGGTCCTCATCGCAGTCAGGTCGTCCATGCTGGGCGCCCGAAAACCTTCCGAGGCCGAGGCGACCAGGTGTGTGAAGGAGTTCAGTTTATAAACGAGTCCTATCTGTCCGCTCCAGTTCTGAAAGCTCGGCGAGATGTGCACCGGCGTCTCGGACGGTCCGACCAGCGGCGTGGAGCCGACTTGGATATTCGTGTAACGCACACCACCGGTCCCTTTCAGCCGGTCGGTCAGGTCGATCTCTTCTTGTAAGAACATGCCGAATCGGCTGTAGAAGCTGTCGTCCGGAAAGCTCGATCTGCCGGGTGTGACCGTGCCGGTGGTCGTGTCGATGTTCACCCGAGCGCTGTTGATTTCGTCGTGGTACCAGTCGATGCCGTAGCTGAGCCGTCCGAAGCCGGCCGGCTCGGATGCCATCAGCACGTTGACCCCGGTGGTTTGAACGTCGTCGATGAAGCGTTTGATCTGCGTGCTGCCGAACTTCTGCCGGCGGCGTCCTTCCTGTTGCCGGTTCAGGCTGGCGGTAATTCGATATGCGTCGACCAGCCCGCCCAGCCCCGTACCTTGCCAGCGCAGATAGTAAAGGTCTCGTTTCTGCGGGCTGAAGTAGAACGATTCGTTGGAATCGGTGAACGACGAGGTCTGCGGCGTGTCGGGTTGCACCACGTGCTGCACGGCCATGGTGAACATGTTGCAGCGGTCGAACATGTAGTCGTACTTGATATCGGCGGACGATTGCTCGTAGGCGGTCCACGGCTGGCGGCCGTGCCGGCCGCCGGCGTCCAGATCGTCCAGGTTCAGGAAGCTGCCGCCGGCGAACACCCCGCTTAGCTCGAAGTTAGCCTGTGCGTTCAATCGGCTGTATAGCCCGCCGTCGGAGCTGCTGAACCGCTGCTCGAACGAGGCCGTCGAGCCACGCCACCGGCCGATGCCTTTCGGCCCGCGTGTGATGATGTTTATCACCCCGCCGATGGCGTCGGAGCCGTACAGCACCGACTGCGGGCCGCGGATCACCTCGATCCGCTCGATTCCGCCCGGGTCGATGGTGTTCAGATACTGGTTCGGCCCGTAGCGGAACGTCGAATTGTTCAGCCGCACCCCGTCGACCAGTATCAGGACCATGTTTCCGGTCAGGCCGCGCACAAACGGCGATCCGCCGCCGGCGTTGGTCCGCTGGATGATCACGCCGACCTCTTCTTCCAACGCTTTGGGCGTGGTCGTCGGCGCCATTTCTATAAGCCGCTGCCGGGAGCGGATCGTGATAGACTCTGGCATGTCGAACACCGACCGGCTGCCGAGGCCGCCGATGTCGATCGTCTCGGCTGCCAGCCCCGGGTAACTAAACGGCAGATCGAACGGCGAGCCGTCGCTCTGGGTCGGCTCGGCGACCGGTTCGTCGCTTTCCTGCGGTTGGACCAGCACCTCGGGCAGTGTATGCTCGTCGGCAGGCGTGCCGGCTTGGCCGGAATCCTGAGCAAGTGCAAGGTTGGCGGTTATTAAGGCCAAGACCGCAACGGATAGCAGACATCGAAGTTTTGGCATAGGTGTTTACCTGTAACCGGCAGCCGCTTGCGGCTTCGCAGTTGATGCCCCACGACTATATCAATATAGGTCGGCCTGTAGCGGTTAATCCGGTTAAGCCGGGCGAGCCAGGCGGCAAAGTTTACCGAAGACGCAAAACTTGCCAATCTGCACCCGTTCGTAGTGCCCCGATTCATTGGGCCTGTCCGGTCGAATCGCGGGAAAGACCGCATAAATGCGGTCACTACAAACCGGCTTTTGACGGGTTGGGCGAATGCTTACCAACCGGGGGGGCTTGAGTCTGTCGCCGTTATCATATATAAGGTGGCGAGATACATAACTGGCAGCCCGCCCAGGAAAATGCGGGAGCCAAGTAACAACGTCAACACAATATAGTTGGGAGGGTCAGACACATGGGAGTAGGCTGGATATTAATCGCACTGGGGGTGATCTGCGTATTGCTGGTGCTGGCGGTCATCGGCATTTACAACAAACTGGTCGCGCTGCGGAACCGCTTCAAAAACGCGTTCGCGCAGATCGACGTGCAACTGAAACGCCGCTACGATCTGATTCCCAACCTCGTCGAAGTGGCCAAGGGCTACATGAAGCACGAGCGGGAGACACTCGAAGCGGTGATCCAAGCCAGAAACCAGGCCGCGGCCGCCGGGACGCAGGCCGCCCAGAATCCGGGCGACCCAGGCGCTATGAAATCGCTGGGCCGGGCCGAAGGCCAATTAACCGGCGTGCTGGGCCGGTTGTTTGCCCTGTCGGAAAACTACCCCGACCTGAAGGCAAACCAGAACATGCTGGCCTTGCAGGAGGAGCTTTCCTCGACCGAGAATAAAGTCTCCTTCTCACGCCAGGCCTACAACGACGCCGTGATGCAATACAACACTTCCCGGGAAACGTTCCCGGCAGTGGTTCTTGTCGGGATGCTCGGTTTCCAACAGGCCGACTTGTTCGAGATCGAGGAATCCGCACAGCGCGAGGCGCCAAAGGTGTCCTTTTAGTTAAGCTATGGACTTCTTCGAACACCAGGACGTTGCCCGTCGCCGCACCACACGGCTGATCTTCTACTTTATCTTGGCCGTGGTGGCGATTGTCGTGGCGATATACTTTGTGGTGCTGATCGCCTTGACGTTCGTCGGCGGCGACGCGACACAGCCCGGCGCACCGAATCAATACGCTGAAACGCCCTGGCACCCGGACCTGTTCGTCGTGGTCGCCGGGGCCACAATCGGTGTGATTCTGCTGAGCAGCCTCTACAAAACGTCGCAGCTTGCATCCGGAGGCCAGGCGGTCGCGCTGATGATGGGCGGCCGGCTGATCGATCAGGGCGCCAGCGATCCGGCCGAACGCCGATTGCTGAACGTTGTGGCCGAGATGGCCTTGGCCTCCGGCACGCCGGTGCCGCCGGTCTACGTCATGGACAACGAACCGAGTATCAACGCCTTCGCGGCCGGCCATGAACCGGGCGACGCAGTGATCGGCGTCTCGCACGGGTGTCTGGACTATCTCGACCGCGATGAACTCCAGGGTGTGATGGCGCACGAATTCAGCCACATCCTCAACGGCGACATGCGGCTGAATCTGCGCCTGATCGGCGTCCTGCACGGCATCCTCGTGCTGACCATACTCGGATGGTACGTGCTGTACAGCCTCAGATATTCGGGTCGAAGCTCCAGCAACAGCAAGGGCGGCGGGGCAATCGTGATCGTGATCCTGATCGTCGCCGTCGGTTTGCTGATTGTCGGCTCGATCGGGTTGTTATTCGGCAAGCTGATCAAAAGCGCAGTCTCGCGACAGCGCGAGTACCTGGCCGATGCCGCGGCGGTTCAGTTCACCCGGCTGCCGGCCGGTATCGCCGGGGCATTGAAGAAAATCGGCGGGCGGCCGGAGACCTCGAAGATCAAAGACGCCCACGCCGAAGAGATCAGCCACATGTTCTTCGGCAGCGCGTTGGGAAGCCGCAAGGTGCAGTTTTTTGCAACCCACCCGCCGCTGACCGATCGCATTCAGCGGATCGACGCCTCGTTCGACGGCAAGTTCCCGAAACGGGTCGAACCGGTTAAGGTCAAACCCGAAGAGCCGAAACCCAAACCGAAAGAAAAACCTCGCAGCCCGTTCGATGCCGTACTCGGCGGCGGCTCCACGCCGTTGGACCCCGGCGGTGTGCTCGGCCGGATCGCCATGCCGGGCATGGAACAACTGCTGTATGCCGCCGCGATCTTGGAGAGTATGCCACAGCCGCTTGGGCGAGCGGCCGGTGAACCATACGGCGCCCGGGCGGTCATCTATGCCGTCTTGCTCGACCGCGACGCCGACATGCGCCGGCAGCAACTCGATGCGCTCAAAGGCCGGGCCGAAGCACTGTCGTATCGAGAAACCGAGCGGTTGGCGCCGTTGATCGACTCTCTGGCGGACGGAGCCCGGCTGCCGCTGGTCGAAATGACACTGCCGGCGTTGAAGCAGCTTTCGGTCGACCAATACGCGACGTTCCGCGAGAACGTCGATGCGCTGATCGAGGCCGACGAGAAAGTCGATCTGCTGGAGTACACCGTCCGCACGATGCTGCGGCGTTATTTGGACGTGCCGTTCGCCCTGGCCAAGCCGATCGCCGTTCGCCGCAGGCGTCTCGAGCCTCTGATGCCTTCGCTGGTCGCCGTACTGTCCACGTTGGCCTATGCCGGTCAGGAGTCCGAAGCGGACGTCCGCCGGGCGTTCGACAAGGGCATGGCGGAAATCGGCCGGGCAGACTCGCCGCTTGCGAAGTCGGACTGCTCGATGCAGAACCTCGACGCGGCACTGCACGCCCTGGCCGAGGCAACTCCAAAGCTGAAGCGCGACATCCTCGGCGCTTGCATCGCCTGTGTGGCCGCCGACGGCAAGGCGACCCCGCGCGAATGCCAACTCGTCCACGCCGTCGCCGCCGTCCTCGGCGTGCCCATCCCGCCGTTCGGTGCAACCGCACCAGTCTAAAGACAACTTGCCGTTATTGACGGTGAAGCCATCATATCCTGCGAGAATTGCTCTGGACATCACCGATTGTTTTTGCGACACTCCCGCCGCTGTTGGATTTTCCGTTTGGTGCTCGCCATGAAAATCGCTCGAATTCTGCTCGTCGGCATGGTTGTGGCGTCTTCTTCCGCCTGCAACGCGATACCGGCCGTGGCGCCGGCAAAGATCGGCTTCAGCGGCGACGATGCGGCGTTTCGCAAGCGAGTCGAGGCCGATCCGTTTCCAACGAAAGGGGAAGGCGGAAGGTGGAAGGGGGAAGACGGAAGCTAAGGGGCGACCGATAAATAACTTGGCTCTTCCGTTTTTAGGTGCAAAACGCTAGAAACACGGCCTTCAGG
>DAOWNK010000070.1 GCA_030642635.1 Pirellulales bacterium | reverse complement strand
CAGGATGCTAAGTTCCGTGAATCGCTTCTCGGCGCCGGGCGCCACGTAGACGTTCAGCGGCGGGCGCTAATACATGCCACGTCCGGCGATACCCCAACCGGTCAGGTACTCCCAGACGGCCGAGACGAACTCATCTATCGACAACTCGGTCCGTGGCCCAAGCGGAATGGTCTTGCCGCCGGCCAGCCCGCGCTCGGGCACGATCACCAATCGGTCGCTGTGGCACTCCACCCGAATCGGTCGTGTGATGGGCACCGAGGCGTTCGATGCGTCCGGCAAGCCCCAATTGGTCCCCCTGCTGCTCGCTAAGCTTTTGATTTCCTGATCGGAATTCACATCGCCGTCTCGGCGGCGGCTAAACGACTGATCGGAATTCACATCGCCGTGCCGGCGGCGGCTAAACGGCTGCTCGGAGTTAGTCACTTCGTCCAGCAGGCCGCCGTCTGGAACGATGCCGCCGTGGATTCGGCTTGCTCGATACCGTGTAGGCGACCGGCCGGTGTAGTGTCGCGGTGCGGCTGCGGCCAGGCGGTCCCGGCGTCGGCGTGCCGCCTCGACCGCCCGACGCGCCGCCTCGGCCAGTTCAAGGTCGGGCGGCGGGAATTCCAGCCGCCAATCGTCGCCGATCAACTCGTAGCCGAACTCCGATCCCCACGACTTCATTGCCGATCGGGCCGCATAGTAGGCGCCGATGCTGCCCTGCCTGACCAGCAACAGCGGGTACGGCTCTCCGGCCTTAATCGGATCGAAATCGCGGCAATCGAGCAAATACTCCCTCACCGCCCGGAGCATGGCCGCCAGCGGATTGCCCGGCCCCATCGGACCGTCGAAATCGTCTTTCCGCAACACGATCCCCTCCGGCTGCAAAATGATACTATCGGCCGTACATTCGATGTAGATTGGCCGGCGAAGTGTCTCGTGCGGCCCACGGTACGGAACCACGGCATATGAGCGTCGGCGGTGTTCGGCGTTCTGCCGCACCTGGTCGAGCCGGCCGGCGACCTCTGCGATTTCCGCCCTCACCTGCCGAAGTTCCGACTCCAGTTCCTCCCGGCGTCGGCCGCCGTCGCCATCTGTGCGGTTCAGTTCGGCCAAGGTCGCCTTCAGCCGAACGAACCGGTCGGTTAATCGTCGAGCATGGTCCTCGATCCCTCCGAGTTCCAGCCGTGCCTCGGCCAGTTGCAAGCGGGTTTTCTCTCGCGAGGTCTTAAGCAACTCGATCTTCCACTGCACCTCTTCCCGGGCTTCTTTTAACTCCTTTTTCTGTTTGTCGGCCTCAGCGGCGGCAAGTTGGGCTGCCTGGAGTTTGGCCTGACGAGTAATCACCACCAACAACAGAATCAACGAACCCATCGTGCAGATCAACACTGCCAAAAACGGGAACAACGACATGCCGACAGCCGACGGCCGACGGCTTCGATATCTGCTGCCGGTGCGTTTCATGCCGCCTTGGTCGTCCGTTTACTTGGATCGAGATGTGCCTGTACCTGCTCCCAATGCATGCGGCTCTGCTCGGCGGCCGACTGCTCGGCGGCGGCAAGCTGCCTGGCGTGCAATGTCAGACTCTCGCACAACGCACCGGTCAATGCGTTTTGCAACTGCTCGCCGGCGGCCTTGGCAAGTTGAGCCGACCGCCGGTTGGACTCCTCGATCGAGGCCTGCCACAATTCTGCCTGGCGGCAAATGAGCTGCTCGGTCATCCGGACCACCGTCTCGGCCATCCGACGGATCGCAAACAGTTGACCGTCCGCACCTGGTGGAACGATCTCGAAGCGGCCCTCCAACTCGGCGGCCGCACGATCGTCGACCGCCGCTAACAGTGCACTTTCCTTACGGTCGACGTAGTATTGGGCGAACATCAATACGATCGACAGCACCAACGCCTGCGTAGTGGTGGCGAAGGCCACGCTTAGACCGGTTATGACCTGCGGCAACGAGTCCTCCACCGCACCGGGCGTAAGGTTGGCAATGGCCATTGTGATGCCGATCACCGTGCCCAGGAACCCGAGGATCGGAATCGCCCAGATGATCACCCTAACCAGTGCGAAACTGGAGTGCAGCCGTTCGGCGTCGAGATCGGCCAGGTATTTTAGTTGTTCATCCAGCGAATCGGCCGAGCCGCGGCGTCGGACGTGCTCGATCGCCTCGCGGAGCCGGCGGGTTAAGCAATCGCCTTGTCGGCCGGCCGGCAACCGGTCGAGTTGCATCAGCATGGCGTTACAGTCGCCCGGCAGGTCTCCGGTCCTTGCGGTCGGTCCGAGCACCGGCTTTTGGAGCCATTGATGTTGTCCGAGTGCGTCGAACACCTTAAATAATAATACGGCCAGAGCGACGAAAAACATCGTTGTGGCGACGTACTCGACCGGGTGGCTGACAAAATACTGCTCGATTAGCTGCCCGCTCAGCACACCGTAGCCCACCAGTGCGTAAAATCCGGCGGATGCCGTCACGCCCAACAAAATGGGTGATTTGGCTGTGGCCAGGTAAAGATTGCTCGGTTTGATCACGATTCTGTCTCTTTGGTCTCTTTGAGATTTTGATACTTATAGAGGTTATCCACAAAATCGGCCTAATCGGCAAAGTTTATGAGTCGAAAAGCCAAGAAGCGGCTGGGGTAATCGGCAGAGTCTGCTTAATCGGCAAAGTTTGCCAAAGTATGGCACTCGAATCGGCCGATTAGTGCTCTTGTCACCCTTAGCGAGGAGAAAATCGCCGTATAAAAGTACGTTCCCAGGGGGGGAAACAGTCCGGTGTCGGCCCGAGTGGTCACCCGGACTGTTGTTTTTTGACTCCTTCGTTTTGTGGTGCAAAAGCGAGCCGCCGGCCTAAACGTCGGAACAATACGTGGCAAAGCAATTCGGCGTCTCCCAAAGCCGTACCTCGACGATCGGAAAGCCCTGGTCGGCTGCAAAATCGAAAATCGCCTTGGCGATGTTCTCGGCCGTCGGATTGGATTCCAACAGGAACAGCGGTTCGCCCAACTCTTGCAACACCGGTACGGCAGGATCATTGCGGCTTAGGATCATACAGTGATCGAGGTTCTCGTCGATCCATCGGCTGACCACGTTCTTGATGTCGTTAAAGTCGAGCACCATGCCACGGTCGTCCAGCCCGGATGCCTCGATTGTGATGAGCACCTTGCCGTTATGTCCGTGCAAGTGACGGCACTTCCCCCGGTAGTTCAACAGCCGGTGGCCGTAACAGAAGTCGATTTGACGTGAAACTCGGAACATTCTCATCAAAGCTGGTCTTGTTTGTTGGTAGCCTGGTGGCTAAACTCGCCGTTGCCCAAATTTCCAAGGCACGACACATCTCATATTCACGCACATCTCGGTGCCGTAAACCCTTGCCTGGTAAAGAGTTAAGGACTTCTTTCGCCTCGTATTACACCTCCAGCCGTAGTGTGGCAATCGGGGAAGTCAGCGATATATTGTAGACCTTTGCATCCTGTTTTCATACTCTAAATGGTGTATTTCCCTTGAATATAGATTTCAGTGCTCTTAGAATAGAGGCAAGGGACCCAGTTTTCCTAATCCAGAGAGTTTGAATGATAGCCATGAAAGCACCGGTATTGGGTACCCTGGCGGGTGTAGGGCTGGTCATCGCGGCGATCGGCATATTTGACCGTCGCGGCGAGGCGCTGGCCCAGCGGTCGGCGCCTGCACGAGTTGCCCGGTCCGACGGCGATTTGATCGTCGTACCGGCCCCGGTCGGTGAGAGAGCACAACTTATTACGGTGATCGACCCGAAGCTGCGTGTGATGAATGTATACAAGATTGATTTGGCCACCGGCAAGATTGCGCTTTTGAGTGTACGCAACATCAACTGGGACCTGCAAATGATGTATCTAAACAACGAGAGTCCCTTGCCGCACGAGATTCGGGCACTGTTAGAACAGAGGTGAAACACAATGGCTCAAAAATATTACAACACTCAGCAGGCTGCCGAGGTGTTCGGCGTAAGCGAAGACGACATCAAACAGATGCAGGAGAGTCGCCAATTGCACGGATACCGCGACGGCGCCGACTGGAAATTCAAGGTGGAAGACGTTGAAAAACTTGCCGCCGCCAAAGCCGAATCCGCTGAAGAAAAAGGCACCGACGAAGAAGACGACGTGCTGCTTAGCGAAGTCGAACTGGGCCAGTCGGATTCCGGCGCCTCCGGCACGGTCATCGACATGGAAGACCTTCAGGATGCAAGCAGCGATATCAAACTCGGCGAAGAATCCGACTCGACAAAACCGACGGAACCGGCCGGCGTCGATTCCGAAGTGTCGAAGTTCGAGGAACTTGACCTGACCTTGGAAGAAGACCTCACGCTGGAAGACAGCCAGATCGCCCAGCCTGCGAAGACCTCAGAGGGCGACTCGGCCGTCGACCTGACCGGCGAGAAACTCGACGACGACGAATTGGTGCTCGGCGGCAGCGGAGCCGGAAGCGACATCACCATCGGCGGCGACAGCGGAATCTCGCTGGTCGATCCGGCCGACAGCGGACTATCGCTGGAAGAACCGCTCGATCTGACCGGCAGCGGGGCCGAATCGCTAGAACTGGGCGAAGACGACATGATCTCGCTGGGCGAAGACGTCGATACGGATGCGCCGACCAATCTGAAAACCGACGACGACTTCCTGCTCACACCGCTGGAAGAAGTTGATGACGGAGAAGACTCGGAAAGCGGCTCACAGGTAATTGCCTTGGATACGGAGGGCGAAGGCGACGAAGCGGCAACCATGATCGGCGGCAGCGAGATGGCAGCCATGCTCGAAGAAGACCTTGGTGCAGAACCGGCGCCTGGAATCGCACCGTTGAACGGCCAGCCGGCGGAATTCGCCGAAGGCGCGCCTCTGACGCAAATCAGTGATGCAGCACTGCCCGAAACGCCGTATACCGTTTTGAACATTGTCGGCCTGGCGCTGTGCGTAGTGCTCCTTGCCGTAGGCGGCATGTTCACATACGACCTGATGCGAAACATGTGGAGTTGGAATACTCCATACGAGTTTAACAGTTCAATGATGGATACTATTCTCGGTTTGTTCGAGGGTTGATACGTAGGGATTGGGGATTAGGGATTGGGGATTAGGAAAAAGAAGAGAGAAGAGGGAGGAGAGAAGAGGGAAGGGATGAAAAACAAAATTCCAATCCCCAATCCCCAATCCCTTCCTCCCAATCCCCAATCCCTAATCCCTACCCGAGAGATTCGAAAGGAGTCGAATCATGCGGACGATTTGCCTATTTGTGTTGCTATTGACTACAACGGTTTCATCCGGTTGTCTATTCGCACCAAAAACCCAACTCAGTGGTTGCCAAGCCAGAAACCGCGCACTTGCCGAGCAGAATCAGGCACAGTTGGCCGAAATCGAGAACCTCAAAATCCACGCCAGAGGTGTCGAAGACCGGTTGATCCGCACCGAAAAGGAATTGGTGGTGCTCGAAGATGAGATCGGGTTGGATCACCGTCAACTGGCCGGCTACCAACGGGAGCGCGCCGCGCTTAACAAACAGCTTCAAAGCCTTGCCGCCGGAGGCGCCCGGTTGCCGGCCGATATCAACCGCCGTTTGGAAAAGCTTTCCGAGCAATATCCGAGCCTGCACTTCGACCCGGTAACCGGCATCAGTAAGCTGGATACCGACGTGATGTTCGACAGCGGTCAGGCAGAGATCAAACCAGACGCCGAAAAGGTGATCGGCCGGCTGGCTGCCGTGTTGAACTCTCCTGAGGCGAGCGGACTGAAAGTGTTTGTCGTCGGCCACACCGACAACCGCCGAATGGCGAAGAAACCGGGCCGGGAAAAATATCCCAGCAACTTCCACCTCAGCACGGCCAGGGCACACGCGGTGGCCGAGGTGATGCGCCGCCGGGGCTTTCCGGCGGAGCGCATCGCCGTGGCCGGCTTCGGCTCGCACCAGCCGATCGCCCCTAACGTAACGACGAAAGACCGCCTGAAGAACCGCCGCGTGGAAATATTCGTCATGGCCGAGGACGTGCCGGTTGTCGGCTGGACCGATTCGATCCCGAGCATGTATTGAAAAAGGTTATGGGGATTGGGGATTAGGGATTGGAATCCAACCTTCCACCTCAACTCTAATCCCTAATCCCTAATCCCCAATCCCTCATATACTTTCAATATGCAGCCCGCGCCGTCGCCGTTCTTTGCGGCGCGTGTCGTCGATCAGGTCGGCCACCTGCTTGACGTTCTCGATGCCGGGCATAATCAATTCGGGGTGCGTGGTATCGCTCGAGGTGACCCGAATCGTGCCCACGCCGACCAACCGCTCCAAGACTTTCTGATCGACGGTGATGTCGTCCATGTCAATCACCTCGATCCGATCGGTCACGCGGCGCAGGATTCCGGTCTCGTGGATGAATCGCTGTGTGGTCAGTGTGTATCGAACGTTCCATCGGCGGAACAGCAGCTTAATGGCTTGGTAGTTCCAGAGCACCAGAATCACGACGACAACACCGATCCAGACATATTTGTAGGGAAAGTAAATCCCCAGGGCGAGCAACAGCAGCGTTACCAGTCCGCTTAGCACCCAGGCACCGATCATTGCCTTCGGCGAGAATCCGCCTTGCCAGAGATTCAGTTCCGGTTCTTGGTCGGGTGTTTGTCGTGCGGCGATGCTTTGCTGAAATGCCTCGGCCAGTCCGGCGGCTTGAGTATTCGTCGGTATACTTTCGGCCGCCGGGGCGTTCTCCTCGCCCTGGTGCGGCGGAAACTGCTGAGAGTTGAAATCGAGCCGCTTGCCGCATTGATGGCAAAAAACCGCCTGCTGGACCACCTCGACGCCACATGCTGGACAGTGCATGATGTTGATCCTCCTTTTAGTTGACAATACCCGGTATTATAGAAGGGGGAAGGGTGAGGAGGGAAGGGGGAAGGTAGTGGGTGCGAAGCCGCAAGCGGCAATTTTCAATTTGCAATTTGCAATCAACCCCCTTTCCCCTTCCGCCTTCCGCCTCCCCCCTGTATTATGTGGGAATACGACTGGAGAATTGTATTAGACCATGAAGTGTCCGTTTTGCCAAATCGACAACGATCGCGTCATCGACTCGCGTGTCAGCGAGGACGGTTTGGTCACTCGGCGGCGTCGGCAATGCCTGGCCTGCCGGCGGCGGTACACCACCTACGAACGCATCGAGTCGACCACTGTAAAAATTGTCAAAAAAGACGGCGCCCGCGAGCCGTTCGACCGCATTAAGATCAAGCAAGGGCTGGAGAAGGCCTGCTGGAAGCGGCCTGTCAGAGAAGCTCAAATCGAAGAAATTATCACAGAAATCGAGAACGAGATCGAGGCGAATTTCTACTTGGAAATCGAAAGCCGTCGTGTGGGCGAACTGGTAATGCAGCACCTCCGAGACCTCGATCAGGTGGCCTACGTTCGCTTTGCCAGTGTCTACCGGCAGTTCGACGACGTTCACGATTTCGTCGAAGAACTAAGGCCCATGCTGGACGAATCCGGCTACTTTGAGTAGACGTTCAGCTTTACAGAAGCAGAGCACCGCTACGATTTACCACTGTCGTACAGCTTCTGTGCATGCCGTCCAGACACCCGTTCTTGGTTTCTAAGCATCTCAACCAGCTTACGAAGATTGTATTCGCAATCCTTTGCGAGTGCTTCCCTTGCCCTGCGAACGTCGTCGACTATCGGAATTTTCAACGTGGACTTCATGTTTGATTGTCTCCCGAGAGCAGCATTTCCGGCGTTAATATAACTGGTGTCAATAGTCCCAATCGCCTGTTGATTACTTGAATGTGTTCGATCTTGTTAACGTTGGCGAGGTGTTTGCAATTCCACGTCAAAAGATAATCTACTTCATTCACGGCTTGGCTGTAGCAAACATCGTAAAACAGCCTGTAATTGGTCCACCACTCTACTGTGTGAAAACGCTGTGCTTCACTGACCGGATCATCACGTAATGTGACACGGGCACTTACAACGCTAGTTTCGACATAAACACTTTTGGACAACTATCGTTCCTCCAACTCTAATATACTATTATAAGCAAACGGCACTGTCCATTCAATCCTTTAATATATACAATAAACGGTTTCCTATGAACCACCAGGAACCGATCATCTCGAAACCGTCTGCCGCAAACGAAAATTCGCAGGTCCGCATCGGGGCGGTAACATACCTGAACGCCCGGCCGCTGACGTTCCGCCTTGCGCGGCTGGCTCCGGATGCACGGATAGTGTTCGATCTACCCAGCCGCCTGGCCGACAGTCTGGCGTCGGGTGGGCTGGACGTGGCGCTTATCCCGTCGATCGAGTACGCCCGAAATCCGGGCTACCGGATTGTATCCGACGCGTGTATCGCGTGCGACGGCCCGGTGCGGAGCGTGAAGCTCTACAGCCGTGTCCCGGTCGAGCGGATCGAGACGTTGGCCCTGGACGAAGGCTCGCGGACCAGTGCGGCGATGACCAGGATCGTGCTGAAGGAACAGTACGGCCTGGAACCGCGGCTATTGCCACTGCCGATCGGCACTGAGCTGTCGGAGATGACGGCCGACGCGGCGATGTTGATCGGCGACCGTGGAATGTTGCCGCCGGACGGTACGTTCGAGTTCATCTGGGACATGGGCGAGCGTTGGCGCGAGTTCAGCGGAGGGCCGTTCGTCTTCGCAATGTGGATTGCCAGGGACGGCGTCGATCTGCACGGTCTGGACGAGGTGCTCTCGGCCGCGCGAGACGAAGGAGTGAACTGTCTGCCTGAGATTGCCAGGCTCAACGCACCGGACGTTGGTATTCCGGAGTCGGAATGCCTCTCGTACCTGAACGACTATCTCAACTTTCGGCTGGGAGAGCGTCAGCGTCAGGGGTTGGCGGCATTTTACGAGTTGGCCGCACGGCACGGCCTTGCACCGGCAGGGGTGGAGCTGGGAAAAGGTCGCCGTACCGGCGACCGCTAAACGGGTTAATTCTCACGTTTAGCAGCCGCCGGCACGGCGGCTTGAACGCCATGTGACTTTTATGATCCAAAATCTCCTCGATAAAACGCTCTCCGGTGAGCGGTTGAAGCCGGAAGAGGCCGTGGAGTTGCTCAGTTCGAATAAATTGGCCGCGCTGGGCCGTGCGGCCGACGCCGTCACCGAACGCCTGCACCCGGAGGAGTATCGCACCTACAACATCGACCGCAATATCAACTACACGAACATCTGCACCGGCGGTTGTCGCTTCTGCGCGTTCTCGCGCAGCCCCGGCGACCCGGAAGGATACGTCATCAGCCGCGAGGAGTTATTCTACAAGATCGGCGAGACAATCGAGCTTGGCGGAGATCAGATACTGCTGCAAGGCGGTTTGAATCCGGAACTGACAATCGACTGGTACGAGCGGTTGTTGCACGATATTAAGGAGCGGTATCTGCAGATCAACGTCCACGGTTTCAGCCCGCCGGAGGTAGATCACGTCGCTCGGCTCTCCGGATTGCCGATCCGTACGGTTCTCGAGCGTCTGAAGTCAGCCGGATTGGGTAGTCTGCCCGGCGGCGGGGCCGAAATACTGGTAGATCGCGTCCGGCGGCAGATCAGCCCGCAGAAGATATCGGCCGACCGGTGGTTGGAAGTCTGCCGCACCTGGCACGAGCTGGGCGGACGCGGCTCGGCCACCATGATGTTCGGCCACGTCGAGACGCCGGCCGAGCGGATCGAACACCTGGAGCGGTTGCGCCGGTTGCAGGATTCTACCGGCGGATTTACGGCCTTTATCGCCTGGACGTTTCAACCGGCCTGTACCGGACTGTCGGAACTTCACAAGGTCGGTGCGTTCGAGTATCTGAAAACCCTGGCGGTCAGTCGGCTTTACCTCGATAATTTTGCAAACATTCAGGCAAGCTGGGTCACGCAAGGTATGACAGTCGGTCAGATTGCACTGCGGTTCGGGGCGAACGATTTTGGCAGCATGATGATCGAAGAAAACGTGGTGGCGGCGGCAGGCGCCAGTTACCGCACCACCGAGCCTGAAATTCGCCGCGCGATCGGCGAGGCGGGCTATATACCACGCCGCCGAAACGTATTCTACGAACTTGTAGACATACCGCTACGGCAGGGTGATCGGGCGATGTAAGCTAAGCTATGGTAAGGGACATTGTATAGTAGGGATTAGGGATTAGAGTTGAGGTGGAAGGTCGGATTCCAATCCCTAAGCCCTAATTCCCATTGAACACTTAACATAATGATCCAAGTAAACGGCCTTACAAAGCACTACGCCGATCTGCGTCGCGGCCGGCTGGTGGCGTTGGACGGGATCAGTTTCCGCGCGGAGCCTGGCCAGATCTACGGGCTGCTCGGTCCCAACGGTGCGGGCAAGACCACTGCGATCAGGATATTAAGTACACTGCTGCGTCCCACCTCCGGCGCCGCCGTGGTCGGCGGATATGACGTGCTGACCCACCCTGCCCAGGTCCGTCGCCGGATCGGGTATATTTCGACCAACACGGCCGTTTACGACCGGATGACCGCCTGGGAAATGGTCGAGTATTTCGGCCGTCTGCACGGCATGTCGGAAGAGGTGCTCGCCGAACGCATGGAATCACTGTTCGAGCGGTTGAAAATGAACGACATCCGCGACCTTCTCGGTGCAAAGATGTCTACCGGGATGAAACAGAAGGTGTCGGTCGCCAGGGCGATCGTCCACGATCCGCCGGTGCTGATATTCGACGAGGCCACGTTGGGCCTGGACGTACTGGTCGCCAGGGCGCTGTTGAACACCGTGGCCGAGCTGCGCGATCACGGTAAGTGCATACTGTTTTCGACCCACATTATGCGCGAGGCGGAGAAACTGTGCGACCGCGTGGCGATTATACATCGCGGAGAGTTGCTCAGCGAAGGCACACTAGACGAGCTGCGCGAGCGGCACGACGAACACGACCTGGAGGAGTTGTTTTTCCAGTTGATTTCCAATCACCAATGCACTTAAAAAACGTCAAGTTGATCTTCTTCCGCGAGATTCGCGACCAGTTGCGCGATCGGCGCACGCTGTTTATGATTGCAGTGTTGCCGATATTGCTGTATCCATTGTTGGGGATGGGCTTTATTCAGATCAAGCAATTCATCCAGGAGCAGGCCACCGACGTACTAGTGGTCGGCGCCAGGGACTTGCCGGACGATCCGCCGCTGATAGTAAACCGACGATTTTCGTCGGAGTTGTTTCGCAATCCCAAGGATGCGCGCCTGCTGGAGTTGCACTTTGCCCGATCGGAGCCGGACGGGGATGAGCAAGCACTCGACCCGCGTGCGGCTGCCCGTCGAGAGGTGCAGTCCGGCAAGTACGACGCGGCGATTTACTTTCCCGAAGATTTCGCCAAGGCACTGGAGGCCGTCCGCCAGGCCGTCGAGGAGGGCGCCGAACGGAATGTCACGGTCCCGCGGCCCGAGATCATACACACCACCGCAAGCGAAAAATCGCAGATTACGTTCGTTCGGCTCTCCAGAGTTTTAGACCGTTGGACCGATGGGATAGGCGAAAAGAACCTGCTCGTCGGTGGGATTCCAATCTCGGCCGCAAGGCCGTTCGAGGTGGACATGGCCGACGTGGCCGACGATACCGCCTACCGCGGCGCGGCGATGTGGTCGAAAATTCTGCCCGTGATACTGCTGATTTGGGCGTTGACCGGTGCGTTTTACCCGGCCATAGACCTCTGCGCCGGCGAAAAGGAACGCGGCACGTTGGAGACGCTGCTTAGCAGCCCGGCCGGTCGAACCGAAATCGCCCTGGGCAAGCTGCTGACCATCATGGTCTTCAGTATGGTCACAGCCGTGCTGAACCTGGCCAGCATCGCCCTGACCGGCTATTTGATATTCGGGCGGCTTGCCGAGTTTAGTGCCCCTCCGCCGACGGCCGTGTTTTGGCTGTTGGTGGCGTTGGTGCCGATTTCGGCTTTTTTCAGCGCGTTGTGTCTGGCGCTGGCCGCCTTCGCCCGCAGCACAAAGGAGGGCCAATATTATCTGATGCCGTTGCTGCTGTTGGTAATGCCGCTTGCCGTGCTGCCGATGTCTCCCGGTGTCGAACTGAACCTCGGCAGCAGCTTGATCCCGGTAACCGGCGTGGTGTTGCTGCTGCGCAACGTGCTGGAGGGCAACGGGTACCAGGCGCTGGAGTTTCTTCCGGTCGTGCTGTCGGTTACGCTGGCCGCCTGTTTTCTGTCGATTCGCTGGGCGGTCGATCAGTTCAACTCCGAGGACGTGCTGTTCCGCGAGAGCGAACGGCTCGACGTATGGCTCCGGCTGAGGCATCTGATGCGAGACCGTAAGCCGACCCCAAGCGTTGCCGCCGCGATGTTTTGCGGCGTTCTCATTTTGATGGTACGGTTTTTCATAAGCTCCACCATGGCTCCTCCCGAAGGTTTTGGCGGGTTCGTGAAAATGGCTATGGCAACCCAACTAGCGGTAATCGCTGCACCGGCGCTGCTTATGACCGTCTTATTGGCCAGAAGCATCAGGCAAACGTTGCTCTTGAGGCTACCGTCGTGGCGAACGGTGACTGGTGCAGCGCTGCTGGCCGTCGTGCTGCACCCGACAGCAATCTGGCTGCAAGTGCTCGTGAGCAAGCTCTATCCGGT
>DAOWNK010000044.1 GCA_030642635.1 Pirellulales bacterium | reverse complement strand
GAGTGGGAGGGGTGGGGGAAGAGGGGAGGGTGAGGGGGGAAGTGGGAAGGATGAAATCAAGTGGCACCGGCGTCTCGCCGGTGTGATGGAACGCGATGTAACGTCTTTACTTATGCGTCACCGGCGAGACGCCGGTGCCACTTGATTGTCATCATAACAATAGTTTAGCCGCCGTGCTTGTACGGCGCGTTGAAACAATGAAAGCAGGAGATACCATTGCGTAAAATCACATTTTATATCGCCGTGATTGCTATGTTAGCACTAGCATGGCCGGTCGGCACTGTGTCGGCGCAATCGCCCGATCTTGTGCCAATTACACCGGCGGTGGAGAATCAATCCGCCGAAGACATTGCCGAGGCGTCCGGTTCGTTCATGGAAATTCTCTCAGCCGGCGGCGTGGTGGGAATATTCATCATGCTGTTGTCTATCGCGGCGGCGGCGCTGGTGATCGAGCACATTATGACGATCCGCGAGTCGGTGCTGATGCCGCCCGGGCTGGGCGCCGAGGTGCGCGATCTGCTGGTCGCCGGCCAAGGCGCCAGTGCACGGCAGCGATGTCGCCGGGACCCGAGTTTCCTGGCATTTGTGTTGGAGGCCGGCCTGGCCGAGTCGGACGGCGATTGGCCGGAGGTGGAGAAGGCGGCCGAAGACGCCGCCGCCGACCAGTCGGCCCGGTTGCTGCGTAAGATCGAGTATCTTTCGGTAATCGGCAACATCGCACCGATGTTGGGTCTGCTGGGTACGGTAATCGGCATGATATTCGCCTTCCGCGAGGTTGCCGGCACCCAGGGCGCCGCCCGGGCGGCCGACCTGGCCGAGGGCATCTACCTTGCACTGGTCACTACGGTGGAGGGCCTGATTGTGGCGATTCCGTCACTGGCGGCGTTCGCCGTGTTCCGCAACCGTATAGATCAACTCTCGGCCGAGGCGTCGTACGTCGTCCAGCACACGCTCGCACCGCTGAAGCGCGGCCAAAATATAGATCGCACACCAAGTGTACCATCACCGAGTACGCCGCCGGGGCCGACACCGCCGCCGGTAGGAGGACGCTGATGCGAGTGCCGATCAACTTCTCGCGTGCAGGGGCGAGCTTCAACATGACGCCTATGATCGACGTCGTGTTCCTGCTGATTATATTTTTCCTCGTCTCCAGCCACCTTGCCCGGCAGGAGGTGCAGCTTGAGATGGACCTGCCGGATGCCGGCACTGGAGAGCCGACCGGAGATGACCAGACGCGTCGGGTGGTGGTGAACGTGTTGCCGGATGCCGAGCCGACCGGTCGGATTATGGTCGCCGGACGCAGGATGCAACCGGACGAGTTGACACGGCTGATCGACTACGAGAGCCGTCGGGCCGACCGACAGTTGGAAGTCCGCATCCGCAGCGACCGCACGGTGCCGTACGGCGCGGTCGAGCCGATCCTGCTGGCCTGCGCCCGGGCCGGCGTGTGGCGGGTGACGTTCGCGGTAGTGGGAAAGTGAAAAAATTATGCGACGCCCATCTTACCATCGCAACGACCGTGGCCGGCTGGACGTGAAGATGGCGCCGATGATCGACGTGATCTTTCTGCTGTTGATCTTCTTCGTTTGCACGGCAAGTTTCCAACCGCCGGAGGAGATACTGCCCACGCGGCTTTCGATGCCCGGTGCGGTTGAAAGCGCTGTTGAGATCGACCCTGAACTGCTCGACCTGGACGAGATTGTCGTGAAGGTGCTGTGGCGCGAAGGCCAGGCACATTGGCAGATCAACGGCCGCGACTACGACTCTTTGGATGCGGTCGGCGAGGTGCTGACTGCGGCGGCGCGATTGCAGAGCGACCTGCCGGTAATACTGGACATTGAGCCGACCGTGCCGATGGAAGACGTGATCGACTTGTACGACATCTGCCGCGCCATTGGCTTGGAGCAGGTCCGATTCGCGGCAAGTGGTAATGATGAATGACCATCATTTAGCCGCCGAGCTTGCTCGGCGCGTCGGGAATGATGAAGGCGAACATAAATAGCAAACGCCCCGGGACTGCGGTCCCGGGGAAAACAGGCAACGTGCCGAGCAAGCTCGGCGGCTAAATGTCTCAATGTGATGATAAATTTACAATTGATACTGCTGTTGGTTTTGTTCGCACCGGCTGCCGGTCAGTCGGCCGACCAACGGTTCCTTGCCGGGCTGCACGAGCGTGGGCTGTACCGGCTGGCGGAGGTGTATTGCACCGATCGGCTGAACCGTCCAGATTTGTCCGATGAGGAGAGGGCCGAATTGGCAATCGCACTGTCGCGGTCGCTGGCGCAACGTGCGGCCGAATCGCCGGAAGAATTGCGGCGGCCGCTGTGGGACCAATCGCAGCGGATAATCGACCGGTTCGCACGGCAATATCCCAAAAACCCTCGGCTGCCGCTGGTCCGGCTGCAAGGCGCATTGGGACTTCTGGCCCGGGGCGAGCTTGCCCGGCAGGAAGCGGAACTGGCAAGAAATGCCAAACCGCTGCTGGACGAGGCCAAAACCAATCTGCGCCGGGCCGTCGCAGAACTCCGACGACTGGCCGACCGGGTCGATCAACAACTCCGCCGACAAAACGCCTCGCACGGCAACGACCCGGCGGTGCTCTCGGCCGACCGGCTCGTTGCGATCAAAAAACACATCCGGTACGAACTGGCCAAGGCGTATCGCAACCAGGCGCAATGCTATCCGGCCGACAGTGCCGATCGGGCCAACTCGCTTGTACAGGCGACCGAGTTGCTCGGTCCGCTTGCCGGTGGCGATCCGGCCGATCCGACGACATGGAAAAGCCGCATCGACCTGATCGCATGTTACCGCCTGCTGGCCGACTACCAGACAGCCGCGGGCATGCTGGAGGTTGTGTTCCGACAGGAACTGCCGCCGCCCCTGGAACTGCGTGCCCGGGCGGAGCAGCTTCGGCTTGCGCTGGCGACCGGACGCCTTGACGATGCAGCCGCCGTGCTGGCCCGCCGTCGGCAGATCGACGGGGTCGGTTCGGCGGAGTTGGACTACGCCCGGCTGGAGGCTTGTCTGGCTGCGTATCGCACGGCCGCCGAAGCAAACGACCCGGCACAGGCCAAACTATGGCAGGCCAAGGCGATGGAGTCGGCCGAGCAGATCGAGCGCTGCTACGGCCCGTGCTTGGTACAGCGGGCGGCCATGCTGCTGGGGCGAGAGTTCCGCGCGGCGCCGGCCACGGGCAACTTAGATGTATTGGTCTCCGTGGCCGAGGGCCTGTATCGCATCGGAAAAATCGACGATGCGCTGGCGCTGTACGATAAAGCCGTGGCGCAGGCGACCAGGTCGGGCGACGCTGCCCGGGCGTTCAAGCTAGGCTACACGGCTGCGGCAATCGAACACCAGCGCGGTCGGCACGAGCGGGCCTCTGACAGATACCGCCGGATTGCAGCGGCCATGCCCGAGAATCCAAAAGCGGCTACCGCACATCTGACGGCGATTTATCTGGCCCGTGCTAAGCCGCAAGCGGCCAGTGCGAAGCCGCAAGCGGCATTGCTGGAAGAACACCTCCGGCTGTGGCCGGCCGGGCCGGGTGCGGGCAAGGTCCGATTGCAGTTGGGACAATTGTACGAACGCAGCCGAGACTGGCCGCGGGCGATCGCCACATACCGCGATGTTCCGCCGGATAACGCAACGTATCGCCGGGCGGTCGAGGCGGTCGGCAGGTGCTACGAGGCATGGCTCGCCGCATTGCACTCCGCCGGTAAACCGACCGCACAAATAGCCGCCGAGGCGGCCGACCGGTTCGAGTCGCTGCTGGCCGACCGGCACGGCCGTCTGGTGGAGCACTGGGGACCGCTTCAGCGCTACGCGGCGCTGCAGGCGGCACGGCTGCGTATGAATTACACCTCGGGCGGTTCGGCCCGGGCGGAGTTCCTGCTGCAAGCCATCGAACGGCTGCAACGCGACGGCACGCAACTTACAACGTCCGAGCAGCGCGGCATCAAGCTGCTGCGGGCCAAGACCATCGCACGCTCTGGAGCGGCCGACGACGCACTGGCCGCCTACCGCTCGCTGACCGAGGAGTATCCGCGCGATGGTGCGATCCAGGAGGAATACGCCCGGTTGCTCTCGGGCCGAGACGACCGGCAGTCGCTCGGGGCGGCGCTTGAGCGCTGGCGCATGGTGGAGAAGAAGTCGCCGCCGCAGAGCGACCGGTGGTTTCGGGCAAAATATGCGATCGCGATTTTGCACTATCGGCTGGGCAACCCACAACAGACGGCAAAGATGATTACGTTGCTCCGTCTGCTGCATCCCGAGTTGGGCGGCCCGGCGATGAAGCGTAAGTTCGAGGCGTTGTTGGAACGATGAAAGCCGCTTGCGGCTTAGCAGTCCGCGACCAACGGTCGCGGCTTTGTATAAAGACAGGGTAGCCCGACGTTCGAGCTACCCTGGTTGGGAAGGAAAAAAGGGTGTATGTAATCGGCCCGATCGGTGCACTCACCAGGGGCCGCGAACGTAATAGACTCCAAATTGATCGGTATGGCTGGGCCACGGCGGCGTTGGGCGGAACCGGCTGCCGCTGTATTCCGCCGTGCCGGGCCAGCCGGGTTCAAACTGTGCGCGGATACGTGTAATCCGCGTGTTGCCGGCGCCCCAACCCCAATGCGTCTGATACTCTGCCCTGGGCGGCACGACCAGCGCGGCGGGCCGGCCCCAGGCGGTGTAATAGTAATCGCCGTGCCATGGGTAATAGTTCTGTCCCCGGAAACCGCCGTCCCATGCCTGTGCCGCACGGGCTGCAAACAACGTAAGGAGTAACAGCGTTGCAATTGCAATCAGGCGCGATGGTTTTGGCATGATTCGGTCCGTTATGTTGTAGCTGCTATCCAAGATCACCGAAGTGCGAAGCCGCAAGCGGCTACCGCCACAAAACCATGGTCCTGGTGCACTTGCCGTCTGGATGCTTGCGTTTATAAACCCGACAATGCTTCCAAAGGAACTCGTGCGGCATCAGCGGCTCGTAGGTGACGTAGGTATGGCCGACCAGCGGCGGGGTGGGCCGTGGACAAACGTAAAGCCGGGCGCCGATGCCCGGGCAACCGACCGCCGGAACGTAGTAGTTGTAAAACAGGTTCGGCGGCGTGCGATATCGCACGGCGGCCTCGGCACGATTCTCGACCAGGTGTCCAACCGCCACCCACCCGGCCAGCACGATCGCGACGAGAAGGCATATTCGGAGTGTTTTGTAATTCATAATATTTGTTTCGGCCTGGAGCGGTCTTGCGGGTGAGTCTTTATGCGACGGATACAACAAAGATTCCCAATGTGCGACAATCACGGGAAAAACCGGGTAGAGTGGCGCCGGTAAAATCGTTATAATTTCTCTAACCCAAACAACCCGTACCACAAAGTACTGCTAAGCCGCAAGCGGCAAATAACAACATTCATGGCGACTCGAACTGCAAACACTAATCGCAAGTCAGCCCGCCGACGCCGGGCGACCGCACACTCGATGGCCGCCGACCAGCGCGATATCTCCGTAAGCGAGTTCTTCGCCAAGAATCGGCACCTGCTCGGGTTCGACAACCCGCGCAAGGCGCTGCTTACCGCCGTGAAGGAGGCGGTCGATAACGCCATCGACGCCTGTGAGGAGGCCGGTATACTGCCGGAAATCTGGGTACATATCCAACGTACCGGAAACGGTAACGGCAACGGCCGGAACCGATACAAGGTCGGCGTGCAGGACAACGGCCCGGGGATTCTCAAAAAACAAATACCGTTGATCTTCGGCAAGTTGCTGTACGGCTCGAAATTCCACCGGCTGCGGATGAGCCGCGGCCAGCAGGGGATCGGCATCTCGGCCGCCGGCATGTACGGACTGCTGACCACCGGCAAACCGGTCAAGATCATGTCGAAGGTTTCCGTGCGCAAGCCGGCACATTACTACGAGATTGCAATCGACACTAAGCGAAACCGGCCGGAGATAGTAAACGGTCGCGGCGACGGGGTTGATATCCCGCCCGGTCAGCGCGGCAACAAGACCATCGAAAAACACGGCATCGAGTGGATCGAGGCCAACCACGGCACGCGGGTGACCATCGAACTGGAAGCAAAGCACCAGCACGGTCGCGGCAGCGTGGACGAGTACCTGGAGCAAACGGCTATCGCCAACCCGCACGTTGCGATCCATTACATCGACCCGGACGATAACGAAAAAAGCTACGCCCGGGTGGCCGACACATTGCCGGCCGAGCCGAAGGAGATCAAGCCGCACCCGTACGGCGTCGAGTTGGGCCGACTGGTAGCCATGCTGAAGGACACCAGGGAGCCGACGATCACGCAGTTTCTGATCAAATCGTTTTCGCGTGTCTCTCCGGCAGTGGCTCGGCGGATTTGCGAAGCCGCTAAGATCGGCGCCAGGGCAAGCACGAAAAAGATCAGCCGGCACCAGGCCGACATGGTCTACCAGGCCATACAACAGACGAAGATATCGGCCCCGGCGACCGATTGCATCTCGCCGATCGGCGAGGAGTTGATCTTGAAGGGCCTGCACCAGGTAGTGCCCGGCGAGTTTTACGCTGCGGCCACCCGGCCGCCGAGCGTCTATCGCGGCAACCCGTTCCAGATCGAGGTCGGGCTGGCATACGGCAGCTCCTCGGCCGCGCATAGGGTGACGCAAGAATCGCTTATCGAGTTGATCGAGCAAACCGACGCACGCACGCTGCGGCAGTTCCTTGCCACCACGTTCGACGGCCTGGGCGCCGACGCGGCCGACAAGATTATCAAGCAGGCCGGCGTGAAGACCCGGGTGGCGCCGCGAAACCTTAAGGTAAAGGAAATCGACCACCTGCACGATGCCATGCGAAACGTCAACTTGCACGACGGGCAAACGATGAACGTGCTGCGCTACGCCAACCGCGTGCCGCTGCAGTTCCAGGCCGGCGGATGCGCAATCACCCAGACTGTGACCTCGACCAACTGGCGCAGTTACGGTCTGGGCCAGTCGCGCGGCCAGTTGCCGCGCGGGCCGGTCACCGTCATGGTGCACATGGCCAGCGTTTGGGTGCCGTTTACAAGCGAATCGAAAGAAGCAATCGCTGCATATCCCGAGATACAAAAGGAATTGCGCCTGGCGCTGCAATCGGTCGGGCGGAAGTTGGGCATGTACCTGAGACGCCGCAGAAAAGTAAAACACGAGGGCCAACGGCGAAACGTCTTCCTGCGATACCTCAGCGAGGTCGCAACGGCCGTAAGCAGTATCAACCAGACAGACCGCGACAAACTATACGAACAGCTTTTGCTTGTCGCCAGGAAAAAGACGTCTGAGGCAGACGTACAACTCGACGACCGCGGCCGGCCGATCGACGAGGAAGAGATGAACTTGGGCAAGAACGTGTTGATCGTCGACCCGAGTTAAGATATGTAACCACAGATGAACACGGATAAACACAGATGAATTTGGATAAGGAAAAGATGAATGTGTTGACGGGCGAGATCATCCGGTGTGCATTTTCGGTAAGCAATGAGTTGGGGGCAGGATTCCTGGAAAAAGTGTACGAGAATGCGTTAGCACATGAATTAAGAAAAACAGGGTTTGCGGTAGAGCAGCAAAAAGAAATTCAAGTAACTTACGACAACATGGTGGTTGGACAATACACGGCCGATTTGGTCGTAAACGGCTCGGTAATTGTTGAGTTGAAAGCCGTGAAGGAATTCAACAACGTACACTACGCCCAATGCATGAACTACCTGAAGGCGACTGGCATGAAAATCTGCCTGCTGATCAACTTTGGCGTGCCCAAAATCCAAATAAAACGTTTCATCAATTAACTCCAATCGTAAGCGAGAAACGGAACCACGATGAACTAAATGGGGAATGGAACCACAGATGAACACAGATAAACACTGATTTTGTTTATATTCCAATAATGGTGTGCTGATGTCAGACATTCATGCTACAGTTTTTTGACATTTCTTCATCTGTGTTTATCTGTGTTCATCTGTGGTTCCTTAACTACGTTCATCTGTAGTTTCCTGCTCTATTCACCATGACAAAGAAAAAAACACCACTCAAAACCGCCTCCGACAAAGACCAACAAACGCTGGCCAATTTAACCGCGTTGGCCGACGGCGTGGTTGCCGCTACTCGGCGACGGCGCGACCCGCATCTGGATATCCCCGCCAGATCGCTCTCGAACGTGCGCTACAGCCCGCGAAAGAAGATCATAGAGATGGGCAAGAACACCAACCGCCGGCAACTGTTCAACCTGTCGCAGGCCAAAAGCTTCATGCAAACCATGCTCGTGGCAAGCGGCGCCACGCAGTTGATCGAGCAGGGCAAATCGACCAGTATCCGAGGTCTCTACTATCTGCTTAAGCACACCATCGAAGGCGCCAAGGAAGAAACGTTCGCCGAGCAGTCGGAGTGCGACCCGGTGATCGAGGACGTCGAGGTGCTGTTGGCCAGCCTGCGCGAGGAACTGCATCTGTACGCACAGAAGCGCGGCGACATGGTCGGCGATATCGTTCTGCTGGACAGCGGCGACGAGATCGACTGCTCTCGGATGGGGTCCGGCGGGTACGGCATTCCGTCGATCGTCGAGCCGGAGGTGATCCAATTCAAAAAGTGCAACGCCCGGTTCGTCCTCCACGTCGAAAAAGACACCGTCTGGCAGCGGTTCAACGAGGACAAGTTCTGGCACAAGCACAACTGCCTGCTCACGCACGGCGCCGGCCAGCCGCCGCGCGGCGTGCGAAGATTGCTCTACCGGCTGCACAACGAGTTGAAACTGCCGGTCTACTGCCTGCTGGATAACGATCCGTGGGGCTATTACATCTACAGCGTTATTAAGCAAGGTTCAATCAACCTTGCATTCGAGTCGAAGCGGATGGCCGTGCCGGCGGCAAAGTTCCTGGGACTGCGGAGCATCGACTTCAAGCGATGCGGGTTGTCGGACAGCGTGAAGATCGCGCTGAACGATACCGACCGCCGCAGGGCCAAGCAGATCGCCGGTTACCCGTGGTTCGCCCATAAAAAGCCGTGGCAACGGGAGATCAAGAAGCTGCTGGAAAACGGCTTTAAGCTCGAGGTGGAAGCGTTGATCAGCCGCGAGATCAGCTACGTAACCGAGCAGTACACACCCGAGCGGCTGAAGAACCGCGATTGGCTGGATTGAGCGTGTGCGTGCGCCACGGCCATGCGATTAGTAAAGTTGTTTGTTTTTTCCGACGCATAGTATATAATAACTGCGGGAGTGCCGAACATGAAGCCGTCATTGTATTTGGAAACGACGATACCGAGCTATCTTGTCGGACGTATCGCACGTGATTTGGCTACCGCTGCACATCAGGAAGCAACCAAACGATGGTGGGATGAGTAGCGAGACAATTACGAACTCTGTATTTCATCTGTTGTGTATAATGAAATCATTCGTGGCGACTCCGACTTGGCTCGGGAACGACAATTGTTGATAGAAGATTTACCGCGATTGGATGTAACGCCGGAAGTGGCTCAACTTGCCAGGGAACTTTACGATTACTTGGAGTTGCCACGAACCGCCAGGGCAGACTCCTTTCACCTGGCTTTGGCTTGTCACTACCGGATGGATTATCTGTTGTCGTGGAACCTCAAACATATTGCCAGCGGACGTGTCCGGTATGGACTGTCTCACTTTCGTGATACCAAAGGCATCACAATTCCGACGGTCTGCACGCCCGAGGAACTTTTAGATTAAGGAGAACAGAACCATGGTCGACAAATTTGTTGAAGAGATACATGCAGTGCGGAAAAAAATTTGCGAAGAGTGCGATTATGATTTCCAAAAACTTGGTGAGTATGATATGCGCATTCAAAAAGAAAGCTCCGCACACTTCGTAACGGAAGTACCAAAGCAGGAACCAGCACCGACTGAGAAAAAGTAATCCCAAATGGTGTCAACCCCTGCGTATTCATTGATGGAGAACACTGCTATGTCACGCAAGAACTTTCTGAAAATTGCCGTCTGTTTTTTGTTGGCGGCGTGCTGCGTTTCCGTCGTCTGGGCCAAGATCAAGCTGCCTGCGGTCATCGGAGACAACATGGTCCTGCAACGCGGCGTGCCGGTGCACGTTTGGGGCTGGGCCACACCGGGCGAAGAAGTGACTGTTGCACTGGCAGGCCAAACCGTCACGGCCACGGCCGGAGAAGACGGCCGTTGGCAAGCGACGCTGGGAAAGCTTACATGCGGTGAACCGCTGGAGATGACCATAAGCGGCAAGGCCGACGAGAAAATCACCTTGAAAAACATATTGGTCGGCGAGGTCTGGGTTTGCTCCGGACAATCGAACATGTGGTAGCCGCTCAAGAATGCAAACAACTTGAAGGCCGAAATCGCCGCGGCAAAGTACCCGAATATCAGATCAATGAAGGTCGAGGGCGACAAGATTCGACTGACGTTTGATCACGTCGGCAGCGGCCTGAGCACGCGCGACGGCAAACCGCCGTCGTACTTCACCATTGCCGGCGCCGATCGCCTGTTCCACCCGACCGTCGCCACGATCGACGGCGGCACGGTTGTCGTACACAGCGACGCGGTGCAAGCCCCCGTCGCAGTACGCTACGCCTGGCACGACACGGCCGAGCCAAACCTGTGCAACAAGGAGGGCCTGCCCGCTTCGCCGTTCCGGACCGATTCCTTCAAAAGTGTGACCGAAGGTCGGCACTGGTGAGAAAGATGAATTGAAATTGTTCTAACGTGTGCCACGGCCGTGTCGGTCGTGCCTCTGTGAGAACACGGGCAAGATGCCCGTGGCACTCACGGTGCAAATGGCGATTCCCAGGCCGGCAATTACAAGGACCGCTACGAGCCACAAGCGGTAGCGAAAACGTTCTTCGGCCATGGCCGGATTCTCACGTGGCCTGCGCGGGTCCGGACCGACCCGTTTCAGCGAGTACCAAACCCGCCACACCTGCAATGGAGTAAGTGCCTGTGTCTGGCGGCGGATGAACTCGGCCGAGGGGTCGCCCGGCGGCGCCGGCGGTCGGTTGCAAACCAACACGACTGCCAGCGTCAACGCCGCAATCGCGATCGCCGCCCCCAGCAACGCCATGCCCTGGCGGATACCCCACGTCGTGGTTTTCACGGCTGTCGCCGGTTCCGGAACGGCCGGCTCCAGTGCCGTCATCTTGCGTAAGGTCGGCACCTCGAGCGACTTACCGCAGCGACATTCAACCGTCTGTCCGGCCTGACGCGGTTCCACTGCGATCTTCTCACCACACGAGCACGGTAGTAGGTACTTGGTTTGCATAGGTAACTTGTTTAGCCTCGGCGTCCACGCCGAGGAAGCACGCCGCGTAGACTCGGCGGCTAAACTTTCATCAATCCCCAAGTTTACAATTGATAAACATGCTTGCAAGGGGGCTTCGCTATATTAGCCACATTGCCCAAGCTGCCAAATAATGGCCAGATTTTTGCTTTATGCTAAAATTTTTCCCGTTTTGGACCGCCCGGACACTAGACTTCTGAACTTTTCTGATTATAATTAGGTATACTGTGGCTCTCCGAATGCACTTTGCGCATCAGTAAGGCCTTGCGGAGTGAAAAAGCACATAGCCACCCGCCCTCCTGCTGGAGTGAGTGGACCATCGCGTCCAGCAGTTTGATGCCTCTTTCGGCCATCCGGGTCGCAGTGGCTACCAAATGTTGCCATAGTGTACTTGGGGTCTTTGGGAGGTGCTTTCATTCTTGCCGCAGGCGCAATCTTTTACCAAATAACGGCGATTGCTCGCGGTGCCGAAAATCGGTGGTAGAATTTCGTGTTTACCAAAGGAATATAAACTTCAGGAGCATAGAATTGTACGACGTACTATTGGACGATTTGGAAGAACAAACCCCTTCCCGGGCGGATGATACGATGGAACTGGCCGAGGATTCGGCCGTCACAGTGGAGGGCGATGACGAACAGTTGGAGTACGATACCACGTCCGAGACGGATGAGGACGAAGCAGAAATAAAATCGCCCTCCGGCGCCGAGGAACATCTCGCGATTTTGGAGGTGGACGACTCCTGGTCGGACGACCCGGTTCGCATGTATCTGACCCAAATGGGAGAAATCCCGCTGTTGAAACGCCACGAGGAGATCGCGCTTGCCCGACAAATCGAAATCACCCGAGCGGCATTCCGCTGCAAGGTTCTCGAATGTGACTACGTAATGCAAACGGCCTTCAAGATCCTTTGCCGCGTACACGCCGGAGAATTGCCGTTCGACAGGACCGTTCAGGTTTCTGTAACCGACCGGCTCGAGAAACACCAAATTCTCGGCCGCATGCCGCACAACTTGTGCACGCTGGAAACCTTGCTGAAACGAAACCATCGCGACTACGGTATCGCCACGAGCAAGTCGCGCAGTGCGGCGCAGCGCCGCAGTGCATGGCGACGGCTCGGACGCCGACGCCGACGCGCGGTCCAACTGATTGAAGAGCTTGGACTGCGTACGCAGCGGATCGAGCCGATGATCAAAACGCTTGAGGAATTCAGCAAAAAGGTCGATGAGCTTAGAACCAATATGGCCGAACATCGTAAGGCCCGCGGCCGTGCCAAACCGTGCGATCAACTGGAATCCTGGATCAAGGATTACCGCGGCATACTGCGCGCCACTCAGGAATCGCCAACCAGCCTGCGCAACCGGCTGAGTTCCATCAAGGTGATTCACGCCGAATACCAAAAGGCCAAGCAAGGACTCTCCGAAGGCAACCTGCGACTGGTCGTCTCGATCGCCAAGAAGTACCGCAACCGGGGTTTGAGCTTCCTCGACCTGATCCAGGAAGGGAACGCCGCGCTGATGCGGGCAGTCGATAAGTTCGAGTACCGACGCGGGTTCAAATTCTGCACATACGCCACATGGTGGATTCGCCAGGCCATCACCCGCGCTGTTGCAGACCAAAGCCGAACCATACGCATTCCCGTCCATATGGTCGAGACGATGTCGCGTGTGCGGAACGTCTCGCGGCAGTTGTTGCAGAAACTCGGTCGAGAACCGACCATCGAAGAGGTCGCCAGAACCAGCAATACATGCATCGAGGAGACACGTCGGGTGCTGGCGATGAGCCGATACCCGATCAGCCTGGACCGGCCGGTCGGCAACAGCGAAGACAGCCAGTTCGGCGACCTGCTGCCGGACGGCGCCGCAAGGGCGCCATCGACAGGTGCGACCAACGGTATGCTTCGCAATCGCATCGCCAAGGTGCTGAAAACGCTCAGCTATCGCGAGCGCGAGATCATCAAGCTCCGCTACGGGCTGGGTGACGGCTACAGCTACACGCTGGAAGAAGTCGGGCACATCTTCAAGGTCACCCGCGAAAGAATCCGCCAGATCGAGGCCAAGGCGGTCCGCAAGCTCCAACAGCCCGCCCGAAGTCAGGAGCTGGTCGGGTTCCTCGATTAAAATTCAATACCGCTTGCGGCTTAGCGCAAAAATGCCGCTTGCGGCTTCGCAGGAGTTGTTATTTGCGAAGCCGCAAGCGGCAGTAAGAGGTTTACCAATGGCACACGTTACCGAACTTGCCCCCGACACCTGCACCGTCGTCGACTTGGCCGACCGGTTCGGGCCGATTCCGCTTTGCCGCATCCGACATGATCCTCCGCCAGGGCTGGCCTCGGAAGACGACGTGGTTGAACTTCACGACCATGAGGACAGGTTGTACGAACTGATCGATGGAATTCTAGTGGAGAAAACCGTGGGTGCATATGAATCTTATTTGGCCGTTTGGCTTGGCCACTTGCTCTGTACTTTCCTTCAGGAAAATGACCTTGGCATCGTGCTGGGCGCCGACGGCATGATGCGGCTGTCGCCCGGGCTGGTGCGGATTCCCGACGTGTCGTTTATCTCCTGGGAGCGGCTGCCGGATCGAAAGGTTCCACGTACTCCCTTCTTCGACCTAGCCCCAGACTTGGCCGTCGAGGTAATCAGCAAGAGCAATACCCGGAAGGAGATGGACCGAAAGCTGGCCGACTACTTTGCCGCCGCGGTGCGGCAGGTGTGGTATGTGTACCCCGACGCGCGTGAGGTTCATGTGTATACCTCGCCGGAGCAATTCACCGTGCTGGGCGAGCAGGACACATTGACCGGCGGCGACGTGCTGCCGGACTTCAGCCTCAATCTCCAGCAGTTTTTCGCCGAGCCATAACGCCGCTTGCGGCTTCGCAATATTGCAACACCTCAGCCATCTGAAATAATCACAGCAGTAATGCTCTGTTTTCCGCAGTTTTTGTTCGTTATAGCTTCGACTTTCGTGTTTTCGTCCTTTCGAGCTTTCGTGTTATTCTTGCGAGTCCAATCCAATTGAATCACGAAAACACGAAAGGACGAAAACGCGAAATACTTCAATTTGCGAAGCCGCAAGCGGCTTTTTTGGAAAATCCCAAAAATTCCCAGCAGCCCCTTGACAACCCCTGGCGTTCTGCTAGAATGCCGAAAAGTTACATCGTGCGTTGGTGGTCGGTCGCTTCTTCTCGAAGGGCCGACAAACAGGGAACTCCGGTGCAATTCCGGGATGGCCCCGCCGCTGTAACCGAGCGTAAGTAGGACGGCCCATTCTGTTTTGGCCATTGTCGTGGTAAATCGCGACGAGAAGGCCGGGCCTCTCCCCTGCTCGGAAGTCAGAAGACCTACCAACGCGTTACATGCTGTTCTCCGCGAGGGACGGAGGCTGTAAGTATGGTGCGCTGCTAGAAGCATAAATTCCATAGATCGTTTCACGTTGCGCCAATTGCCTGCGCGTTTTGCGCGCTGTAATGGAAAGGTTGATTCTATGTTCAAAAGAATGTTTGTTGTTGCAGCGGTGTTATGCACCGGTACCCAATATGCATGGTCCACCACAATTGCAGATGTGCTGTGTTACTACGAGTGCGGCCTGAATGTCCCAACACATTGGCAGACAGGCGATCGGTTCGACGACGCCACTCAGGCACTGTCCGCTAATGGATACATCGTGTCGTTGGGCCAGTGGACCGACGATGCAGGTTACGGCACCAATGACCGACCGGTCGGGTTGCTGCTGGGCTTCTCCACGTCGATCCACAACGGTTCAGGGAACGACCTGAAAATCGTCGGCAACGCTTTCTCGGGTTGGTATGAACCGGGCTACGTAGAGGTGGCGCGAGAAACTTCCGGCAGCGGCGCCACCGTTGATGGCTGGCAGGACGAAACCTTCTACATGATCAAGCCGGGCAACTATGATTCTGCTCGTCACAGCGGCGTTGGGTTTCGCTGTGTTTACCATCAGACGCCGGCGACGGCGCGGTTGTTAGATTGATTTGAAAAATGGTTGAACAACACGATAAACCGTTTAGCCGCCGCCTGGCGGCGAGATTCCACGGCGTGGGCACCGTGGCCAAACGTGCTGTTTTTCCAAAAAACGCTTTTACTTTAGTAGAATTATTGGTTGTGATTGCAATCATCGGCATATTGATCGCGCTGCTGCTGCCGGCCGTACAGGCTGCCCGCGAGGCGGCGCGACGTGTATCGTGCAGCAACAACCTGCGGCAGATCGGCATCGGCCTGCAAAATTATCACGGCGTACACCGGTGTTTTCCGCCCGGCGGGCTGGAGTACCGCTGGACATGGGATCCGGAGACCCAAAAACCAAAATATCCCGATGGTCGGCAGTTTGCATGGTCGGCCTTCCTGCTGCCGTTTATCGAACAGAATTCGTTACACCAGCAGATCGACTTCACCAAGGCATTCGACAGCGAAGAAAACGCCGAGGCGGCGGCTCACGTGGTGCTGACCTACATCTGCCCGAGCGTACCGCGGTC
>DAOWNK010000017.1 GCA_030642635.1 Pirellulales bacterium | reverse complement strand
GCCCCGCTGTGCATACTGCCGGGCAGTGTCTCCAGCGATGCCGCCGGCCAGTTCGCCTATCGTGTCGTAGGTGATAGCGATCAACGTGGTTCGGGCGCCCTTTGGTCTGCCCATCGAGTGTCCTCCTCGATACTGTGTTTTCCCGTTTTCTGTTGCATCTCTTGTGGCCAACATACAGCGACAACGCGGCAAATGGTATACGCTGGCCGCTACCGTGCCGCCGTCACCATCGCCAGGATGCCGGCCTTGATTGCTTCGGGCAGGGCCGGCCAAGCGTCAATGATGCCCTGCAAGTCGGGGTCATCGTGCGCCGTTTTCGTTTGAACTGCCCCCGCATCTGCCCCCGCACTATCGGAAACATGTGTTTTTTCCGGGGTTTTGGGGCAAGTGGCATCGGACTGGAAATGAGGTGTCCCGAAAGGGATTGCGGGTTCGAATCCCGTGCCCTCCGCTTTCTGCCGTCACTCGCCACGGGTGTACTATCATTGCCAAACGTGTTAAGCGGCAACACCTTACGTCGATCTGCGTCGGCGTTTTTTTCTGCGCCGGCCAACGAATCCGGTTTTTCAGTTTCGCCACCGCTTGCCACGTTTTGACACGTTTCGCCGTCCAACTGCGCCCCAAAATGCGCCCACTTTAGTCCACTACTTTGTTCACTACTGGCCGTCATATAATCATCCGTCCCGGTCGCTTGTAGCTGTTGCCGCTGTGGTTCGGAAGTGCGGTCGGTCGGCGTCAAACCCGGCAGACCGTCCAGAGCACCTTGCAGGTCGTGCAGCCGGGCGTGAGAGTATCGGCCGATGGTGAGCGTCGGCGTGGAATGTCTGGCAAGCTCTTGGGCCACCTTAACCGACGCCCCACTTGCCACGATGCCCGAGATATAGGTGTGGCGTAGGCTGTGGAAGTCCACCACCCGGCCGTCATCATCGGTATACGGAATCCCGGCCGCCTTTAGGTCGCCGCGTAACATCCGTGCTGTGTCTCGTGGCAGTTTGGTGAATGGACGCTCGCCAGCCGGTCGATCTTGTAACCATAGCCGCAAGACCTCGGACAGGTCTTGTCGGATAGGCTGGCAATCGGTCCTTCGACGTTTCGAGTGTGCCGCTTCGACCGTAACAGTCGGCGGTTCGGCGTCCAGGCCGAACGATGACGTGGCAAGACTCCGAAGCTCCGACGCCCGAAAGCCCGTACCGACTGCCAGCCGGTAGAGCATCGCCCGGTCGGGACCGGACAGGTTAAGTTGCGGCATGGTTCGCCGTTCAGTTGCGTCGATCAATCTTTCAAATTCCTCGGCAGTCAATTCCCTTCGCACATGCCGCGTATCGGTTGCCGCGTTGTAGGCTTTCAGCGTCGCCAGGGCGTCGGCGGGGCTTCGCTTGTCACGATACAACCAACGTGAGAAACCTTTGATAGCTCTCAGATACGAGTTGCACGTTTCCAGGCTTTGCCCGTTGTCTCCGATTGCCTTTACGGCTTGTTGCACGTCGGATGCCGCCAAGTCGCCGATGCCCGTAGCGCCGCAACTCTCGACGATAAACCGTACCCTTGCGTCTGTCATTTCGACGTATCTGTCGGTATTACCTCGGGCCAGCAACACCGCCTTGTAATCAGCTAGGTGCTCCGACAACGGCCGCCGTGCTTCCTTGGCAAACCGCTCTTGTGTGGCGTCGATCAAACCGGACCGGCGTTGCATCGCTTCCGTTTCCAACTTATTGGCCAACTGCTGCGCGGCGTCTTTGTCGGCAATTCGGGTGCCCTTGCGCCGCCGCCGGCCGTCGTGGTCGAACCATTCGATAGTGTAGCCGCCGGCCTGGACGATAATCGCCTTGCCGTCATCGCTGAGCGTGGCACGTCGCCGGCGTTTGGTCCGGTTGTCCGTCCATACAGCAAACCGCCTGCCGCCGCGTTGGACAATTTCTGCGTCCTCGGGTATCGGTTTCCGTCGTGATCGTTTGTAAACGCTTGCCATGTGTCATCTGCCTTTCGATTTGCGGCGTTTTTTTCGCCGCTCGGATTCAATCACTCGCATGATCTTATCGACGGTTTTTTCGCTGGCCGTGTGCTTGCCGGTTTCGATTCGTGAAAGCGTTTCTTGGCGAACGTCCGCTAGGTCGGCCAACTTTTGCTGACTCAGCCCCACGCCCTTTCGGTCTCGAATCAGGTCTCGGGCCAACGACATGCGGGCGTATTGCAGTGCCGGAAACCGACCGTTCTTGTCCGGCTTAGGCAACGGCGGCAGATCGTCATCGACCACCGCCTCGCCCGCCCCTCGGCAAAGCCGCTCGTATTCCGGTTCTTCCAGCAGCACAAACCGCTTGCCCTCCACTTCGATCCGTTGTAATCCGATCATGGTTTTACCTCCCGTAAAAACGGTCACGATGTAATTATGACATTCTCTCTAAAGTTGTCAAATGTAGATCGTTGGTTCGCCGTCACTTACGGCCTCATGCCCGGCAGATAGTTTTGTAGCGGATTGGGTTGGCCGCTGTTACGGATATCCACGCTTCCCTGTCACGAATGCGTCGGGCCAGCCGCCGTGTGCATTAAAATATCCCGAATCTCGCCGGGTGCCTTTGCCACCGCGCAGTGCCAGCAGCCGAATCCGCCGTGTGTCGTTACCGCCTGCGTCCATTCTTCCAGATAGCGGTGTTTGACTTTGTCCTGTTCCGTGTTCTGTCCTTTTGTTTCAAGAATCAGCATATCACCGTTTGCCGGTCTCACCAGAAAGTCGGGACGGTATTTTCGGACCACGCCACGATACACATACAGCACTTCGAAGCCCAAGTGATCGTTCTTTGCCCATGCGTCCACATGTTCGCTGTCGTCCAACACAAAAGCGTCGCACGCTTCCCAAGCGCTGTCATATACGCAAACGTTGATATGCGATTTCTTCGTTCGCTCACAAGGCTTGCCCGTGTACCAGGTCCGCATCTCGCCCGTTGAGCGAATCGGGTGGTCGCTATCAAAGATTGGCACTAGCCGTTCCGTGTTTTCCTGCCGTATGGCTTCCCAGATATGCTGCACCACACTCGACATGTTCAGCGTGATGATCAAGCGGCGCGATAATTCGTCTTGATGGAACAATGCTGGATGAATAGTGATGCGATTGGAACGGATGAACTCCCCGACCAGCCGCACCAGTTGCGCCAACAGCACTTCCCGGTTCCCTTGCCAATCGGCCTTCATCTGGTCGAATACATCCCGCGCCGCCTCAAAGATAATTCGTTGCGTCCGATGCTCCCTCGCCAGCCGCTCTAGTTCGATTCGGCTGATCTGTGAGACATCCGGCTTGCCTTCCAGTATCGGCGACAACTCCGCAATCTTCACCGTCTTCGCGGCATCCAATTCCAAGGACTTTGCCTTGTCCCAATCCAAAGCCAATGTCGGCTGGAAAACATGATCGATACGCACGACGTTAGGCCAGCGTATTTCGAATTGCCGTTTCTCCGGGTCCGGCTTGACTTCAGTTTTCGGCGTGGGCGGGGGTGGCGGACCGTCTTCCCCACCCTCGTGTGGCAGAAAGGTAAATGGTACGCCGAATATATTCACATGCTCCGTATCGAACAAACCCGTCTCTGGGTTAGTTTCGTAGGATGTCCGTCGTAACCCGCGCCCCACGACCTGCTCGCACAACAACTGGCTGCTGAAGGCGCGCAAGCCCATGATATGCGTCACGGTCTTGGCGTCCCAACCCTCGCTCAACATGCCTACGGAGATAACTTTTCGTATCTTCTCACCCGGCTGGCCCGCCTGTCCAACCGTGTCAACCATTCGCCGTAAAAGTTCCGCTTGCTCTGCCTTGGTGAGCTTTTTCTCGGGGACTTCCTCGTCATTCCTCTCGGTCTCTTCATCCTCGAAGATCGCCACCGGTTCCTCTTGTGCCTCGGCTTGTTCGAGCACTTTCGAGTCGATGTGCAGGATACGCTCCGGGTCGCACAACTCGTCGATGTGAATACGCTTCATGTCGAAGGCGTGCTTGACCCGCGCCGCCGTTTCTGTGCGATTGCACACAGTTATCATCACCGGCGGCGTTGCATGTCCCAGTTTCTTCCACTTTTTGTAGGCCACTAGCCAATCGTAGCCCAGCAGATAGTAGGCATTCAGAACTAGATCGGGGAGTGGCTCTTCGGGTTTCGCCCGGCGGTTCAGGTCGTCCTTCACCTCCGGGTCGTTGTAGATGTGGTACAATCGCGACTTATAGGTCTTGGCGTCCGGCACGGCGTCATCACGCACCACCACTCGCGGCGTCTTCACCAGCCCCGCTTCGATGGCATCGTTAAGGCCGAAGTCGCTCACAATCCAGCTAAACAGCGATTCCTCGCTGCTCTTCTTGCCGGACGGTGTGAAGGGCGTGGCGGAAAAGTCGTAACAGGCGAGGATGCCTCGCGTCCGGTGCAGCCGGTCCAACCCGCCGACCCATATTGTCGATTCCTCCACGTCCTCGCGCTTGTATTTGCTGGCTGCTTCCGGACTCACTCGCCAGGCGTGGTGCGCCTCGTCGTTGATTACCAGCAGATTCCTAGCGTTGGCCATCTCCCGCAAAACTTCGCGCGTATAGGCCTCGTCGCTTTTCGCGCCGCGTTTATCCACGCTACGGCGTTTCTTGATCTGCTCTTCGCTGTCCCAATTCAATGCGTGCCAGTTGCGCACCAGCACCTTGCCTTGACGCAGTTTGTCCATCAACCCGCCGCCGGGCGGCACAATGCGAAACTCCTCGTAATAGTTTTCCTCCGCCGACGGCTCCAGCACGGCCAAGCGGCTTTTGACCGTCAAGCCCGGGGCCATCACCAGCACGTTCTTGGCGAACCGCGCGTCCTGTGGATAGGCCGTCTTGTTCAAGACTTGCCAGGCTATCAACATCGCCATCACGATAGTCTTGCCCGATCCGGTCGCCATCTTGCAGCATTGTCGCGCAAACGCGCCGCCGTCGCCTTCGATCTCGATCCCCACCCGCTGCGCGGCGGGCGCTTCGGCCAGCCAGATCAGCGTCTCGATGGCCTCCAACTGGCAGAAGAAGAATCGCCGCGTCTCGAACTCTTCCGGGTCGGTCCAATGCTCAAGCAAGCGTTTGGTGATGCTGCTCACGCCCGGCCATCCCGCCTCGCGCCAGGCCTTCACGCGGGGACGGATTTGGTTCACCAGCGGAATCTCGACAAAAATGCCCGGATCGTCGAAGGCCTTCGAGTCCCCCGACGCCACCACGTAACCCGCCGGACGACGCCCAGGCGCCAGATCGAACAGCCGCGTCTCACGGTCGTACTTCCAATGCTGCCCCGGTTCCTCGTAGGGCGAATTGACAATGAGGCGGTCGATGGTTATCTTACCCATCATTCCACCTCCATGATCTTCAGGCTCTCGATGCCCCGGTCGTCCACAATCTTCACAGCGATACGCTGGTGTTCGCCCGGCTCGAAAGGCAGCGACTGGCTGCCTCGATAGGCTTCGATCAGGTCTTCGTCTATCTCGGCCTTCAGGTTCTTCGCCAGCCGCGCCCAGCCTTCTTTTGCTCCGGCCATGGGGAAGAAGACCTGCCGGGGGTAGAGGCTGCGGCCGTCGTAGTCGGTGTCCAGCATCCAAACGGCGATGCGGTCGCTGCCGCCGGACTCGATACCGCCGGTCTTCGTGTTGTAGTAGTCGAAACCCTCGACGCTGACGCGATATTTGCCCTTGTCGTCGCCTTTGGCGATCTTTTCGACCCGCACGTCCGGCTGGCCGATCAGCCAAAAACTTTCGTTGCTGGAACGTTTCTTCTTGAGGTCGTCGGTCAACAGGTCGGCGTTCATCTGCGCTTTCAGCAGCGTCACGCCCGGCCAGTTGGTTTCGTCAATATCCTTGGCCGCTTCCGCGTCGAATTGGAAGGCGGCGAAGACGATCAGCTTGGGTTTGGGCACCAGTGTTTGCGCTTCTTCGATGGCGTGGGCCACCTGCCGTTGTTCCAGCGGCGCGTGCTCGGGACCGAAAGAGATGACGATCCGCTTGGCGTCATCGTCTTTGGTCTGGCCGTCGGCGTGCAGCCAACGGCAGCCGGGCAACGGCTCCAGCCGGGCGAAGCGGATGTGCTGCCCCGCCTTGCCGCGAATGCCCGACCGCTGCAATTCGTCCCGCCAGTCGCTTTGCCGCAACGTCTCGCCCGATCGGGCCACCGTGGCATCGGCGGGCATTGAAGTGGCACGGCCATCCTGGCCGTGATCCTTCACGGGCTGGAAGCCCGTGCCACCTCCAACATCGTCCAGCGACTTCACGGCCGGGGCGGGCACGGCCTCGACGGTAAACGGCCCGCTCACGCGCCGCTTCTTGCGGTCCGGCTTCGGCTGGTCGTAGAGCGTTTCCGTGCCCGGCGGCTCGTTGTTCGCGATACTGCCCAGCGTGACGTGCGGCACGGTCTTGTAGTTGAACCCGCTGCCCACGCCCTCCGCCGGGTGGGCCAGCTCGTAGTAGTCGAACACGGCCGTCATCAGCCGCTGCCGGGCCAGCGTCAACGCCACCCGCGACGTGTCGCACGTGATCCACCGCCGACCCCACCGCTCGGCCACATACGCCGTCGTACCGCTCCCACAAGTCGGGTCGAAGACAAGATCGCCGGGGTCGGTCGTCATCAGGAGGCAGCGTTGGATCGGAAGCTGCGATGTCTGAACGACGTATCTGAGATCCATCTCACCTCGGGTGTCGTACCAAGCATTTGTGAGTTTCGTAATTGGATATTCGTCGAAATAAGTCTTGAAGTATAAGCGGTCATCACCCAACGGGATTAGCCTTTCGTCTTGGGCAAGTTGTCTCATCCCGTCGTGATGCGTTTTCCAACTCTTGCCTTTTACTGGTTCATATATCTTACCGTCCAATTCAAACGGATAGATGCAGCTTTCTGTTGCTCCGCTGGAGATCAGATTCTCCGTTGAAAAAACCCGTGAACCACTGGGCAACGGTGCCAAACCAACCCTTTCTTCTGAAGTCATCCGTCGTGTTGTTCCGTCTGTTAGTTCCACGAATCCGTAGTTGGTTGCACCGACGCCCCCGATTTCTTTCTCAATATAGATTTGTCGGTACTTCTTCTTATCGTGATTGCGAGCATACCAAAGAACGTAGTCGCAAACACCTCCGAGGCGGCCGGTAGCAAACGTAATTGAGGTTTTTCGGAAAGTGATTAGTGCCTGAAAGTTTTCTGAGCCAAACACCTCATCCATCAACTCCCGCACATGATGCACGTTCTCATCGCTGATCTGTACGAAGACGCTGCCGGATTCGGTAAGGAGTTCGCGGGCCAGGAGCAGGCGGTCGCGGAGGTAGGTCAGGTAGGAGTGAATGTTGATTTCCCAGGTGTCGCGGAAGGCGCGGATTTGCTCAGGCTCGGTGGTCAGGTCGTCGTCCTTGCCGTCCTTGACGTCGCGCTTGTTGACAAAGGGCTGAAAGTTCGAGCCGTACTCGATGCCGTAGGGCGGGTCGATGTAGACCATCTGCACCTTGCCCGCCATGCCTTCCTTCTCCAGCAGGCTGTTCATCACCAGCAGCGAGTCGCCCGCCACCATGCGGTTCGACCAGTTGTGGGCGTGTTTGTAGAACTCGACCGCCTCGCGCAACGGCGGGTTTTCCTCAAGCTGGTCGAACAGCGACATCTGTTTCTCACCGCTGTCGCCGTTGCGTTTTTTAACCGCCTCGATAATCGAGCATGGGTTGATCCGCTCGTGGACGTGCAGCGAGACGGTGGGAATCTCAAACGCCGTATGCTCGGTCTTGCCCGCCCATTGTAGTTGCGGGTCGAGATGCGGATCGTATGCGTATGTCTTTTTCTTGCCCACATCCGGGTCGGTATCCGGCGTCACCAGTCCCACTGGCGGGTTGTTTGCCCGTCGCTTGCCCTTGTGCTCGTATGCCTCGACCGCCCGTTTCTTTTTAGCCGTTTTCTTTCTCGCCATAAGTATCTGTCCTCTTATTTCCGCCGGACTGCAATTCGCATCATTAGTGCCTTATTCTCGCCAAACAAGTCCTTCAGTGTCAAGGGGTTCGGGAACCGCCTGGCGCCCATGATTGACGGTGTGCCATTTGCTTCGCAGAAGCAGTGTGTGTCGGAAAATGGTCACCGGCACGTGTGGCACAATTCCCGACCTTGAAATTCCCCGGCGGATACTATACAATCGTCCATATTGCAGCACTGTCTGTGCGGTCGTTCATTGAAAATTTATCTCGTTCCAGGTCTCACGCAAAGGCACCAAGACGCAAAGCAGTAGGGTGGGTCGAGCGCAGCGAGCCCCACCAAATGGATTGACCAACGACGGTGGGGCTCGCTGCGTTCGACCCACCCTACGTTTTTACGGATTGAATTATTGGAATTTGGGGCGGCTAAAACGTTCAATAATTCGCGCCGCTGTAACTCGTTGTAACGCAACAAGTTGCGGCGACGGCCGACCGAAGAAAATTACACTTGACAAGTGTTTCGGCAACGCGTGATCGCCGAGTACCCGACGCTGTAAGTCGGTATCGGGCAACAACTTGCGACCGCCGGCAGCGGTCGATTGGAATTATTGGACAGGCAAAACATGCGTCCAAAATATCCAACAATTCGCAAAACCCCGGGAAAATGACACTTCCGAGTTGAGGTACGTGGTTATCCCCGTAGTGACCCTCGGAACCCGATGAATCGGGCCACTACAAACCGGGAGTTTTGCACGCGGTGAAACAATGGGAGGCAAAACTACCGGCCGCCGTCGGGAGTTGCGGGTTCGAGTCCCGTGCCCTCCGCTTTCTGCCGTAAAATTTGTAGACGGCTATTACATCATCTGCTCTTCGGTTTTTTGGTTTTCGGCCTTCGCGGCATGGCCTTTTTCAGCGCCCGGTCGATCTTTTCGATGGTCGGCACCGATGCGGTATGCTTACCCGTTTCGATACGGCAAAGGGTCTCGGCACGTATTCCGGCAAGCTCGGCCAACTCGCGCTGGCTCAATCCGGCTTTGATACGGTCCTGCATAATACTCCGTGCGATACTTGCCCGGGCGTACTCGACGGCCGGATAGTTACCCTCGGCGTCCGGGGCCGGCATCGACGGCATCTTGGCCAACGTCGCCAGCCGTTCGTACACGTCGCGTTCAAGAACGACGTAAGCCTTGCCGTCTAATTGTAGCGTTTGCGTTGTCATGGTTTCAATCCTTGTAAAATTTGGCCCTGTGCCCGATCTTTTCTACTTTGACAGTCTTGCCCTCAATGCGAAACTGTAGGCGATAGTCGCCCGTACGAATTCGGTAGTGCCCGGCCAGGTTGCCGCTTAACTGCCTTGCACCGCTTACTTCCGGCCATTTTCGCAACCGCTCGAACAACCCGACCATCCGTGCCTGAATCGGTCGCGGCATAGCGTCAAGCTGCGTGGCCGCCGTCGGAGTTATGATTACCTCTGCCATACTGTTATTTTATCAACAGTGATGAATATGTCAACCCAATAAATTCGATTGATTGCAAAATTTTGTCGGTTCGCCACCGCTCGCCATGTTTTGCCGGGCGACTTTGCCTGTTTTGCGCCTCGCCAGATGCCCGTATTCGCCTGCTTACGGCCTCATGCTCGCAAGTAGTTTCACAAATACCGGATCGCATTCAAGCGACCGTTGCAATATGGGACCGATCGCTCGAACCACTTGCTCGAACGTGATCTCCGGATTTTTCCCCCCGAAGCTCCGTCGTTTCGGACGCCAGAATATACATGCCTATCCGCGAACAAAGCCAGTGACGAATCAGGCTTTGATAGGTTCGCACCTCGAACGCGCCAAACCCGCAAGCCTGCTTGGCTCGTTCAAACCACATTTCCACGTGCCATCGTGCAAATGCGACTCGCAGCATCTCCTCCAAAGTCGTGTTTTCCAATGCGTTGCTGACAAAGTATTTGATTTCGCCGGTCTCGGCGTTGCGAGCAAGGATCAGCCAGTACGACCGATCCGTGGGACACGACCGATCGTCGGCGTCCTGCGCCACCAGATAAACCCGCGCCGTTTTGACTTCCCATACGCACGCGCCGCGGGTGGTGTCCTTGATGTGAACGCGCCGCCAGGACTGCCTGTAAAACACCCCGCTGAAGCGACAGAGATTGTCGACCCGCTTCGAGGCATGCGCGGCTTGCGAACTGCGGTAGGCCGGCTTGGTCGGCCGCGATCTGCCACTTTGTACGAAACACGGCGTTTGCCGGGATATGAGCTTCTTTGCGTCGTGCGGGTTCGTTGATCCAACATTCCGGCAAATATACGTCGGAGGCGATGCACGCGCTGAAGGGGTTTTGGGGGTCGTTATTGGTGTAAATCAAGTGTTGCGACCTTCGCGCACGGGTCGAATCTTGCTAGGGTTGGTGGTGAAAAAAGAGGGGTGGTTTGGTTCGCCGTACTTCACAAGGGCATTGGCCGGGGTATAATAGAATGGCGGTTTGGCCGATCGGGCAGAAGTGCCGTCGTGTTCTGACCGAAATGTCCCATTTCACTGCTGGACAAGCCAGTAGTGGCACCCGGCGGCAGCGTTGTAGTATGGAGCATATCGCAATGGGTATAAGGTTTTATTGTCCGAACGGACATAAGCTCAACGTCAAGGAATTTCAGGCCGGCAGGAAGGGAATTTGCCCTTATTGCGGGGCCAAAATTCAGATTCCGACCAAGAGCACCCGGCCAAGTTCTAAACAGACAAAAGCCGAAAAAGAAGCGGCTGTACATACCGAGGACGCAATGCCGGTCGCCGAACCGCCGCCGGTCACTGCGAGACAGGCCGAGCCGGCGGCGGTGACATCACCACCTGAAACTCCTGAAACTCCGGCCGTTACCGATCCCTTGGACGAGGCCGGAGACGTGGTCTGGTACGTTCGGCCGGCCGGCGGTGGGCAGTTCGGGCCGGCCACAAGCGACATTATGCGACACTGGATAGACGAAGGCCGCGTGAGTCCCGACTCGTTGGTATGGCGGGAGGGATGGAGGGATTGGAAGGCGGCCTCCGATGTTTTCCCTACGTTACGTTAAACGCCGGTCGGGCTGAGCCGCTTTTTAGCGTGATCACCACCGGCGCCTCGAATACATTCACAACACCAGCCCGCAAAACATGGCCCAGACATCTATCCAGGCGCGCCCGAATAGTGTTTGTCTGCTTCCTCGTCCTGGCGGTGATCGTCCTGTCGTATGTGTTTGTTTGGGTGTTGTTGCACGAGCCGGGTACGTTATTGGAACCGTAGAAGAGAGAAGAGAGAAGAGAGAAGAGAGAAGAGAGAAGGGAGAGGAGAGAGGGTAGAATCAGAATCTCTCTTCCCTCTTCTCTCTTCCCTCTTCGGCCTTAGCCCCTAGTAGCCATGAAAATCCAACAGTTTCTCGAACACCACGGCATCGCGTCCAATCCGTTCGCTGATGAAGACGCACAGACCGACCTTGTGTTCAAGGGTGTGTGCATCCGCAGCGTGTACCATCCTGCGTGGGACAAAATCTACGGCGATCCCTCGGAGCCGGCCACGTCGGTGGTGTTCGGCGAGAAAGGTTCTGGCAAGACGGCCATCCGGCTGCAAATTGCCGGGCACCTGACCGACTACAACGCCGACCATCCCGACCGCCAGGTATTCGTCGTCGCCTACGACGATTTCAACCCGTTTCTGGATCGGTTCCGCGAGTGTTTCTCCGGCAGAGGCCGCCGTCCGGATCGGGTGCTGAAACATTGGCGGCTGTGGGACCACATAGACGCCATTTTGTCGCTGGCGGTAACGCAGCTTGTCGACCGGATACTCGAGATGAAGCAGGCCAGGCACCCGGCAGCCAGGGACGAGCCGATCGATACGAGCAGGCTCGACGCGGCGCAGCGCCGCGACATGATGCTACTGGCGGCGTGTTACGACCGCTCGACGGCCGAGAATCTCGAACAGCGCTGGAAGCGGCTTAGAGGTAAACTGTCGTTCCGCATCTGGAGATCGAACTGGGATATTGCCGTTGGCGTGGCCGTTACGCTCGCCGTGCCGATACTGATCGGCTTGCTTGGCAAGTGGGATTGGCTGGCGACCGTCTGGCCGTATCTGCTCGTAGCCGCCGGCTGGGCGCCCAGGGCGTGGCGGTGTCTGAAATGGTTTTGGAAGGCGCGGCGCATCGTGCGTAATGCCCGGGTGCTGAACCACGGCGTCAATCTGCTGCGCAAGGTGCTGATGAAATTCACCGGACCGCAGATCGTCGGCCAGCCGTTGCCGGCGCAGCCGCGAACCGACGACCGCTACGAAATGCTCACCAAGCTGCAAAACGTGCTCCACTCGCTCCGCTTTGAAGGCATCATTGTGCTGGTCGATCGTATCGACGAGCCGTATCTGATCAACGGCTCGACCGAGTTGATGCGGGAATTGCTCTGGCCGATGCTCGACAACAAGTTTCTGAAACATCCCGGCATCGGTTTGAAGCTGCTGCTGCCGATCGAGTTGGAGCGGCTGGTCGACCGCGAAGACAGCGAGTTCCATCAGCGTGCACGGCTGGATAAACAAAACCTCATCCGCTCGCTCCAGTGGACCGGCCAGTCGCTGTACGACATGGCCAACGCACGAATCGGCGCCTGTGCCGCCGAGGGCGCCTCGCCGACCGTCGCGGTATTGTTCGACGGCTCGATCGACCAACGGCGGCAGATGGATGCGTTCGGCACGTTGCGTGTGCCGCGCCACCTGTTCAAGTTCATGTACCGGTTGTTCACCACCCATTGCAATGCGCACAGCGACGAAAATCCCGTCTGGCGGATATCAAGCGGGACGTTCGAGTCGGTGTTGGCGCTGTACCAGCGCGACCAGGACGCGTTCGATCGCGGCGTTGGGGCGGGGTGAGTGAAGAGGAAGGTGGAAGGCGGAAGGGGGAAGGCGGAAGTTTAGCCACTGAGCTTGCTCGACGCATGAAGATGTAGAAAGTTTCCAAACTTTCCCCTTCCCCCTTCCGCCTTCCACCTTCCATTTTCCCCTTGACCCACCATGTCGTTTCGGCGACACTTCATCGCAAGTGGCAAGGATTTTTCATTAGGAGACCGCAAGGATGTGGCAAAAATATTCGATCGTTTGGTTGGCCGTCGCGATCATTGCCGTGGTCGGTTGCGGCAAATCGCAACAACCCGGCGCCGGAGAAGCAAGCCCGGGCCACAGTGCCCAGTCGCAGCAGGCGGCACAAATCGAGGGTCCGGCCGCGGCCGTCTTCGAGTTCCTTGAGGCCGTACGCTCGGGAAACGATGAGAAGGTTGCACAGATGCTGACCGTAGCGGCACGCGAGAAGACCGCGAAGCTGAACATGGTCGTGGCGCCACCGGGCAGCGATACGGCCGAATTTACCGTCGGCCGCGTACAGTACCTTTCGCACCACGGCGCCCGGGTTGCAAGCACCTGGAGCGATCTTGACGAAAATTCCAACCGAAAGACGGACGAGGTCCTTTGGATGCTGCGTCGCGAGCCCCCCGGATGGCGGATTGCGGGTGTGGCGACCCCGGTTTTCGAGGGCGAACCGCCGCTTTTGCTGAATTTCGAGGATCCTGAAGAGATGATCCGTAAGCAGAAATGGGTCCGCCAGGAGGCCATTCGTCGTACCCAGACCGGGAAATTTCGGGCTACTGAGGAAAATTCAAAAAATTCCATCCGTCGTTAGGTGGGTTTTTTCAAGGGGTTTTTTGAAAATCTCTGATTGGCGCCGGCAATACACACTTAGCGTCACCTGTCACATTCATGGTTATTAGAACTGAATTTGCGGCGGCGTTTGTGCCGCAAGTAGTTGCCACAAAAGAAGTTGTGAAGATTTTCAAGGGAGAATTCCTTCAGGGAATTCTCCTTTTTTTATTGGACTTGGAATACCTGCTCAAATTGTAACCTAGGATTTCCTATGTAACCGGTACATCGCCCCTAAAATGCCAATATAACTTAGGGTGCATAAATTTCCGTACCCTCGGTTGACAATTTATTCAACCATGTTAGCTTAACAGTCTAAGTTGTGTATTTGTCGCCACCCAACCTAACCCGCAAGGCTTTAACAGGGCAGTTAGACGGCTGGTGGGTGTGTGGTGCAGAACACGACTTAAGTATCTCCCTTGCTGAACGTCGTCAGGGCCGGGGAGTAAAAAGGTTGTGACGGCGAAATGGTAAGTTACTTACCACTATGGTACCTGTTTTAACTTGGAGGTTTTTCTAATGAATCGCATGTGTGTTTTTGGTATCGCGATTATCGCGGTACTGGGCGTCGCCCTGATGTGTGGCCAGACGCAGGCGGTTGCGGATGATGATGCCGCTCCGGCTACCTGCCAACCTGTGGCCACTTGTGCGCCGGTGACTTGCAGTCCCCGGACTTGCCGTCCCCGGACCTGCCGTCCCCGGACTTGCCGTCCCCGGACTTGCCGTTCGGCGACCTGTGAGCCGGTAACCTGTGAACCTCGGACCTGCCGTCCCCGGACTTGCCGTCCCCGGACTTGCCGTCCGGCGACCTGTGAGCCGGTGACCTGTGAGCCGGTGACCTGTGAGCCGGTGACCTGCCGTCCCCGGACTTGCCGTCCTCGGACTTGCCGTCCGGCGACCTGTGAGCCGGTGACCTGCCGTCCTCGGACTTGCCGTCCCCGGACTTGCCGTCCGGCGACCTGTGAGCCGGTGACCTGCCGTCCTCGGACTTGCCGTCCCCGGACGTGCCGCCCTCGGACCTGCCGCCCTCGGACGTGCGCTCCGGCGACGTGCGCTCCGGCTTCCGAAGCTCCAGCGGAAGAGGCGCCGGCAGCCCCAGCGGCTCCGGCTCCTCCGCCCGCAACGTAAACATATCGGACTTTTGCAGGGAGGCTGTCGGCGGTTTGTCCATCGGACACAATTGTCGGCGACACCCGGAACGAGCCGGGACCTGCCCTGTTGGGCTCGGCTGTTGAAGTCCGAGAAAGTCAAGCCGGACCTGTTCGCAGGTCCGGCTTTTTTTATGCGCTAACCTGGATCATCCATAAGCGACTCTTGTGGCTTTTGATGACAACAGCATCCACATTCGGTATAATACAATTATGGCCAAACGTCTGAGGATCGCTTTGCTGATCGGATCGACTCGCCGGTACAGGCGCGACCTGCTGTGCGGGATCGCCGCCTATGCACGGACGCACGGGCCGTGGTCGTTCTACCACCAGGAACGGGCGCCAAGCGACGCGATACCGGCATGGCTGAAAAACTGGCAAGGCGACGGGATCATCGCACAGATCGAAAACCGCAAGCTGATACGACATATCCGGCAACTCAAACTGCCCACGGTAGACCTGTTCGGGCTGCACGAAATCGAGGGCGTACCGGCACTGGACAACGACTTTCAGGCCGTAGCCCACATGGCAGCCGATCACCTGATCGAGCGTGGTTTCGAACACTTCGCCTATTGCGGACTCTCGGGCGTCCACTATTCCGATCTATACGGCACGCACTTCGAGCAATACCTGACTCAATCGGGCTACGACGTGAGTGTTTACGATCGCCGTCAACCGTCACACGCCGTGACCGCCTCTACCGTGGAAACCCGTGGGTTGCTGCGCGAAGACACCTTGGCGGCATGGATCGAGTCGCTGCCGAAGCCGTTAGGACTGATGGCCTGCAACGACCTTCGTGCCCAACAGGTTCTCACCGCCTGTGGTGAACACGGCATCGCCGTGCCGGACGAAGTGGCGGTCGTCGGTGCAGACAACGACGAGGTGCTCTGCGAACTGAGCGACCCGCCGCTTAGCAGTATCGATCCGAATGCAAAAAAGATGGGCTACGAGGCAGCCGCCATGTTGGAACGGATGATCGAAGGCCAGGATCCTCCCGATGAGAAAACGCTCATCAAGCCACTGGGCGTGGTAGTGCGGCAATCGACCGACGTGTTGGCTGTGGCCGACCGCACCGTCGCCGCAGCCATGCACTTCATCCGCCAGCGCGCCTGCGACGGCATCGGTGTGGAAGACGTGTGCCGGCACGTGCGAATCTCTCGCAGCACGTTGGAACGCCGATTCACAAAGTTCCTCGGTCGTTCGCCGAAGGCCGAAATACTTCGCGTTCAACTCCAACGCATCAAGCAATTCCTGACCGAGACGAATTACCCGCTGGTAAAAATTGCCAAACTGGTCGGGTTCAGTCACGTCGAGAACATGTGCAATTTCTTCAAGAGCAGGACCGGCCGAACGCCGGGCCGATACCGCAAGGAATCGCAGTTGCAGAAACTGCCGTGATTCACCGCTTGCGGCTTCGCAGCTTGTTTAGCTTAGTAGTACAAAATGTTGTGGTGCGTTTCACGCACCCTACCAATCTACCGCTTTTCGGCTTAGCAGCCGTTGGTACAAGCGTATTGCCAATCTGCAAGCGGCTTTTTCACCCGTCAGACTGATTTATGAGCAGAAAACGTGACGCAAAATGCCAAATACTGTGACGCGAAAAATCATTGACACCGCAATAGCCGTGATTATTATAGAAGGTAGAGACGGCAATTCATTGGGATTGCCGGAGATTCAAAAAACTCTCGAAGAAACACCCTGGGAGATGTAATGCAAAAGAAAACAACCGGCTTTATTCACGTTACGTTTCTTACTGCTACCCTGTGCACTGCGGCTGTCGTGGGAACCGTCCGGCCCGCGGCCGTCGTTGGGGCTGATACTGAAAATGAGGATGTTAAGGCCGAGTTTTTTAAGCTTTGTGATCTTGCCCGCGAAGAACTCCATAAAGAAAAAACTGTGTACACCGAAGACAACCCGAGGCCCAGGGAGTTCTTTATCGATTCATATACAGCCAGGGCAGTGGCCGTTGCATACGACATGACCGGAAAAAAGGATTATCTCGACGCCTGCAAGCTGTGGTCGGACCGCATGGTCGAGTGCCAAGACACAATGATCCCCAAAGGGGCCTACTACATGAACTACGGCCGCAAGCCGGGCGAGGACAAAGGCGAATGGTACTCGGCCGATTCCTCCAGCATTGCGATGGGTGTGCTCGCCACGGCCGTCCGCTGTGACGACCCGGTGGAGAAGGAGCGATACCTGAACTCTGTAAAATCCTTCGCAAAACTGGTGATCGACAACTACGTCGGCCCCGGCGGAGGAATCACCGACGGGCTTTGGAATGAGTTCGACGGCGAGTGGTATTGCTCCAGCGGCATCTTCGGCTCAGTGGTGTTTTTACTTTACGACGAAACGGGAGATGAACAGTATCTCAAAGTCGGCCTGAACGACCTGGACTGGCTGAATAAGCTGGATTATCGCAACACCAAACACATCGGGTACGCCGACGCGGCCCCGGCGGTGATGATGTACTCTTTCGAGGCGTTCGCACCGGGCGTACAGCACCTGAAACCCGGCAGCGAAAGGCACAAGGCAGCCTGGACGCAGATCGACAGTGCGCTGGAGTGGATGGCCGAGCATCAAGCCGGGCGGCAAGCCGAAGATATTCCGAAAAAGCCTTGGATGAACTACGGCAATCATCACTGGGGCACAAAATTCGGCGGTCTGCCTTACCTTATGTACGTCTTCTCGCGACACATGGACGAGGACAAAGGCGAGGCACTTCGCAAGGCCGCCGATCAGGAGATGCGTTACATCTCATCGCTGATTTTCGAGAAGCAGCCGGACGGCGGCCTGAAGTTGAAAAATGTGTCTTACCAATTCAAGGCGTTCTCGATGATGTCCTATGCAGAGAAACTAAGCCACGGCGCACTGCTGCGCAAGAGCAAACCGGCCGAAGGAAACGTGGACGTGTACAAATCGGATAAGGCGAAACTGCCGGAATAAAAGGGGAATAGAAGGGGTATAGAAGGGATGTTGTCCAAAGATGTTGGCGGCAATATGGCCTGGATACGGGCCGTCCAGACAGGAATAAAGGCCGAAACTTGACGCAAAATGCCAACTATTGTGACGCAAAAAATCATGGATTTCGTCAATGGCCGTAATTACTATAGAAGATAGAAAGGGAAAGGGGAAATGGCAAAGAAGATGAAACCACAGATGAACACAGATAGACACAGATGATTCTAATTTATCAGTGTTAATCCGTGTTTATCTGTGGTTCCTTTACATTACATATTTACCAACAACGACCCAGAAAGGAGAAAGACACACGGGCCGTTTGTTACCGCAGAGTACGTTTTGTTTTTACGAGTTCTTTTCACGTTTTTTCACACTAAGGAGAAAAGTTATGAAGTACGTTAAGACACAACATGTATCGCTTGCCGTCGTTGCGGCAGTGCTGGCCGGTGTGGTCCTGATGCTCTGCGCCTCGGCCGCCAACGCCGATACGATCGGCTATTGGCGCTTCGAGGACTCGCCGGGGTTCCTCAATGACTCATCCGGCAACGGGTTTACCCTTACTTCGCATGGCAACGTGTTGCAACTCGACAACGCATATTTCGACGATCCCATCCCACAGACCGGCCAGTCCAACGACGATGCGGCCTTCATCGGCGGCTCCGTTGGAAATGACTGGTTGAGCTGTGCCGATGATCCCAAGTTCGAAGTTAGCGATTTCACCATCGAGGCCTACGCCCGAAGGAACATCAGTGAGTCACGGGTAATCGCGGGGCAGTGGTCGGATTCGGAGCCGGCTCAACAAAGTTGGACACTGTTCTCGATGAAAGACGGTGATATCAAGCTTTACTTAAACGATGGCTCGACTGTCAGCAGTGTTTCTTCCGGGATCACGATCTCGAACCTTAAGAACTACTTCGTAGCGGCGTCCTTCGACTTGTCCGATCAGGACACAGGTGTGGAGTTCTACGTCAAGGACCTCAGTGCCGATACATGGACAACGTCGACGCAAGGCCATACGCTGGCTTCGCTACACAATTCGACGATGGATTTCTCCATCGGTGGGGCCGCTGATGGCGGTTATAGTTGGACCAGTGTTCTCGACGAGGTGCGATTGTCGAACACCGTTTTGTCGCAAGGCGAGTTGCTGGCCAGCGTACCGGAGCCGTCGACGATTGTGCTTTTGGCATCCGGGGTGCTCGGTCTGTTGCTTCTGTGGCGACGGCGAAAGTAGTGTGCGTGAAACGCACCAATGAATGCCGGAAACGGTGCGTTGGCACGCACCCTACATGGCTTCGACGGCGAAAGTAGGGTGCGTAAAACGCACCTGAGTGTAAAGGTCAGGTGACCATGACCCCAAGCCCACGGGGGTTGCAACCCGTGGGCTTTCGGGCTGTTGGTATATCAATGGATAGGAATGAGGGTCCAATCCCATGCAACGGCGAGATTTTCTTGCGTCCGTTTTGGCAAGCTCTCCGCTGGCGGCGGTTGCTTACGCCGGCGGAGTGGAAACTCCACGGCTGCTGCGGATTGCCACGTTCCGTGCCGATGTGACTCCTCCGCTGGGCAGTCCGTTGTGCCTTGGGTTCGTCCGTCCGGCCCGGGAAATTATGGATCGGCTCGACGCACGGGGGATCATCCTGTTTGCCGGCGGGCCGCCAATCGTGCTTTGCGCGGTCGATTGGTGTTTGATCGCCAACGCCGGGTACGACGTATGGTGCCAGACACTGGCCGAAGCCGTGGGAACGACGACGGATCGGGTGAGCGTGCACTGTGTCCATCAACACAACGCCCAAGCCGTCGACTTTACGGCGGGAGAGATTCTGACTGCTCACGGGCTGAGCGGCAAGATGTTCGACGTTGCCGATGCGTACAAGGCGATCAAGCGTGTGGCCAAGGCCGCCGGCCAGGCCGTTAAAGGTGCACAACCGGTAACACACCTTGGCTACGGCCTGGGCAGGGTGGAAAAGGTCGCCTCGACGCGCCGCGTGCTAACGCCTGACGGCAAGCTGCGGTTCTGGCGCGGCAGCGGCGGCGGAACCGACGAAATGAAGGCCGCACCCGAGGGACTGATCGACCCTTACGTGCGGCTGCTGAGCTTTTGGGACGACCGGCGGCCGCTGGCTTCAATGACCTACTACGCCTGCCACCCATGCGCCATCTACGGCCGGGGTGGAATCAGCTCTGAGGTTCCGGGCATTGCCCGGTCTGCACGCGACGCCGCTTTGCCGGGGGTGATGAACATCCACTTTAACGGTGCAGGAGGCGACATTGCAGTAGGCAAATACAACGACAACACGCCGGCAACCCGACCTCGGCTGGCCGAGCGACTCGCCGCGGGCATGAAGCTGGCGTGGGAGACGCAAAAGAAGGCGCCGGTCACTGCGGACGACGTGAACTGGCGTATTCGCCCCGTCATACTGCCCATCCAAAAATCGATCACCGAGCAAAACTGCCTCCAGATGCTCCGGAATGCCAAGGGCAACCTGGTGACGCGAATTCGCGGTGCTTTGGACCTGGCGCATCTGCAACGAGTACGGTCGGGCCATCGGCTCGCCATGAACTGTCTGCGTATCGGCCCGGCCCGGCTTTTGCACATGCAGGGCGAGCTGTTCGTCAAGTATCAATTGTCGGCTCAGCAAATGCGGCCCGACGACTTCGTCTGCATGGCGGCCTACGGCAACCTTGCACCTGGATACGTCGGCACGAAAATCGCCTATTCGCAGGGCGGCTACGAAGTGGCGAGCGGTATGTGCAGGACCACGCCGGAAGTGGAAGACGTGCTCATGCAAGCAATCCGCGAGTTGTTGGACCGTTAACTCGGTGGTATTCCGCTATGGACAAAATACGTTCTCTGCGCACGTACAATCGGTTTCGCCGGCCCCTACACGGTTTTACGCTAGTAGAGCTTTTGGTGGTGATTGCAATCATCGGCATTTTGATTGCACTGCTGTTGCCGGCGGTGCAAGCCGCCAGGGAAGCGGCCAGGCGAATGCACTGCGCCAATAACCTTAAGCAAATCGGCCTGGCGCTGTTGAACTACGAGAGCCAGCACGGGGTGTTCCCGCCGGGCGGCGTGACGAAGACAACGACTTGCAACCTGAGCGGTAGTGAGGCTGACGACAGCATGGCGCCTTGGACGGTTGTGATTTTGCCGTTTTTGGAAGACATGGCCCGTTACAAGGAATACGATCTTCGCGCAGCCTTTGCACCGACGTATCGGATCACCGGCGCTACGAACTACTCGAAGCAGTTCAAACCGAACGCAAAGTTCGAATGTCCCCGATCCACGCAACGGCCGCGGCTTTCCCAATAACAACTACTTCGGATGTCAGGGCGGCGGAGATACCCCGGAATGCACCAGCGGAGGTTACCCGTATCGGAAATTCTTTAACAACGGTATGCTTTATGCCAACTCCAAAGTCCGATTCAGCAGCCTTCAAGATGGCTCGTCCTGTACGTTGATGGTCGGCGAGTCGAGATACCTGATGACGAAGGAAGACACGGAAATGGGGCTAGCCGGAGATCACAAGAAGTGGATGAGTTGGGATTCGGCTTCTGCGCGAGCTACATCAGGAGGGGGCAGCTCGATGTTGATCGGCTTGGCAGCCACGAACAACCCGATTAACGGATTCAGCGGCTCGTCATGGCGGTGGGTTGCAATGACCTCCACCTTCGGTAGTTTCCATCCCGGCGGATGCCACTTCCTGCTAGCCGACGGGTCGGTGCACTTCGTCAGCGATGACATCGGCTTGAATGTGTATCGTTCAACGGGCATTATTAACGATGGTAAGCCCGTTGGAGGATTTCCTGAATGACGGTTTCAAAGCTAAGGAACAGTGGCGCCGGCGTCTCGCCGGTGTGGCGAAATTGGGGGTTTCCGGCCACCGGCGAGACGCCGGTGCCACTGGCATTAACTCCGATCCTAGTGGCGTTAGTGCTGCTTGTTCTTGTCGGATGCAATGATATGGACGGTCCTCGGCGTTACAGATTGTCCGGCTCGGTAACATACGACGGCAAACCGGTCCCGGCGGGCATAATTTCTCTCGAACCTGATACCTCGCTCGGCAATAGCGGGCCGGGAACTTTGGTCGAGTTCACCAACGGCCGCTACCGAACCACTCGCGGAAAGGGAACGGTCGGCGGCCCGCACCTTGTACGTATCGTCGGCCACGACGGCAAAGCGATAAGCGAGATGCCGTTGGGCCGATGCCTGTTTCAGGAGTATCGACTTCAGGTTGATCTTCCACGCCACGATGCCGCTTACGATTTCGACGTGCCGGACGACCATCATGTTTCGGGGAAAAAATAATATATGAAACGACGCGATTTTCTATGCACGGCTCTTGCAACTGGAATTCTGGGAACCTCTCCAAAATTCACTGTGCAAACCGCACAAGCGGCAGAGCAAAAAGCGAACATTCAACCGGCCACGTTCGACGGCATACCGCAAAAAATCGCCGGTATGAGCCTGAAAAAACTCCTGGCCGATTATCACGAGCGGCTGTTCAAGGGGTATCTGCCGTTCTGGGATAAGGGCGGAGACGACAAGAAGTTCGGCGGGTTCATCTGCGAGCTGAACGACGACGGCTCGATCTTCAACGACGAAAAGTACATCTGGTATCAGGGCCGGGCCATCTGGGTCTACTCCTTCTTGTTCAACAACTTCGGCAATGACCCGCAGTTCCTGGAAGTCGCCAAGAGGACCAGGGATTTCATGGTCGAGCACATGTACGCCGGCGGTGGAAAATGGTGCGAACATGTGCATCGAGATGGCAGGCTAAAGAAAGGGGTCGGCAAGAGCGTCTACGGTCGGCTGTTTGCCGCAGCGGGACTGGCCGAGTATTGCAAGGCCGCCGGCTGCGAAAAGGACCTGGAGTTGGCGAAGGAATCGATCTGGTCGGCGGTGCGAACGTACGACGATCCCAACTATGCCGGCGCTTTTGCCAGTGGCGAAACGAACGTTGACGTTCCGAAAAAGGGATTGCGGTCGCTGGGCCACTCGATGGTCATCGTGCGAATACTCTCGCAACTGTTGGCATATCACGACGATCCCCGGCTGGAGAAACTACAGCGTGAACACGTCGATTACATCACGACCCGGTTCTGGAACCCCGACTACGGAATCGCCAACGAATACCTGTTGCACGATT
>DAOWNK010000292.1 GCA_030642635.1 Pirellulales bacterium | reverse complement strand
GAGTATGGCCGGCGTCTGGCCGCCGTCGGGGCGGTCAACGTCCGTTGCGGGGTCGGCCGCGAGAGAGCCGCGACGCTGGGCCTCAGCCACGGCGGCGGCGTAGTCGGAGACTTGTTGTTCCATACTGGTGAGTATGAAGTTGCTCGTGCCGTTTAAGATCGCGTGGGTTTCTTGTATTTGGTTGGCTGTAAGGCACTCGCTCATTGCAGCGATGATCGGCACCCCGCCGGCGACCGACGCCTCGAATGCGATCGAGCGGCCCAACTGCCTGGCGCGGTCGAACAGCTCCGGGCCGTGTTCGGCCAGCAGGGCCTTGTTGGCGGTGATTATGTCCTTACCGGCCTCCAGCAGCTTGAGCATGATCGAGCGGGCAGGCTCCAAGCCGCCGATCAACTGCACCACGGCGATGATCTCCGGGTCGTCGATCACCTTCGAGAGATCATCGGTCAGCAACCCGTCCGGCAGCGAGACGTTCCGCTTGGCAGTGAGATCTTTATCGACGATTGCAACCAACTCGACCGGTCGGCCGGCGTGTCGGGCGATCCGCTGGCTGTTCTCCAGCAGCAGCCGGGCGACGCCTATGCCGATCGTTCCCAGCCCGACTATGGCAACCTTGGCGGTGTTCATGTGCAGATATCACTCATTTTTTGACGTCAGCATAAGAATCCCTCATTTTAGGGTGGCACTGCGTCTTTAGTCAAGGCGATACCCCCTTTTCTCAATTCATCCCAGAAGTCATAATCTGGGAATAGATTGGTCGCTTGCGGCTTAGCCGGCCGTGACAAGTGTGTTGCTAAGCCGCAAGCGGCTTTTTCGTTAAACACTAGTTAAAAGGACATAAACGTGGAACCAAACGCACTGAAATTTTTCAAAACGGCGTTGGAAACCCCCAGCGCATCGGGCTACGAGCATCCCGTGCAGCAGCTTGTCCGCGACTATACGGCCGAGTTCGCCGACCAGATCGACACCGACGTACACGGCAACGTCATCGCGGTGAAAAATCCCGGCGCACCGCTGCGGGTAATGCTCGCCGGCCATTGCGACCAGATCGGGCTGATCGTACAGCACATCGACGACGACGGGTTCCTTTACATCCAACCGATCGGCGGTTGGGACCCCATGATGCTGATCGGCCAGCGGATGAGCGTCTGGACCGCCGCCGGGCCGATCCTTGGCGTGATTGGCAAGAAACCGATCCACCTGCTGACCGAGGAGGACCGCAAAAAAGTGCCGAAGATAAAGGAACTTTGGCTGGATATCGGCGCGGCGGACAAAGAGGAAGCCGAAAAGATCGTTCGAATCGGCGACTGCGTGACCGTGGAGCTTATGTATAACGAGACTCGCAACAACCGGGCAGTCTCGCCGGCAATGGACGACAAGGCCGGCATGTGGGTGGTGATCGAGGCGCTGCGGCGTGCCGACAAAAAAAAGCTCAACTGCTCCTTGTACGCCGTCTCGACCGTGCAGGAGGAGGTCGGCCTGCGAGGTGCACGGACCAGTTCGTTCGGCATCGACCCGCACGTGGGCGTGGCCGTAGACGTTACACACGCCACCGATTGCCCGACTATCGAAAAGAAGGAAGAGGGCGACGTAAAGCTGGGCAAGGGACCGGTGATCTATCGCGGGCCGAATATGAACCACAAGGTGGTCCAGCGGCTGATCCAAGCGGCCGACGACAACAAAATCCCATACCAGCTTGCCGCAGAGGGCCGCGCCACCGGCACCGACGCCAACGCCATCCAGATAAACCGCTCGGGCGTGGCCGCCGGGTTGGTGAGCGTGCCGAACCGCTACATGCACAGCCCCGTCGAGATGATCTCGCTGGAGGACATCGACAAGGCCGCCGATCTGCTGGCCCGATTCGCCGAGGGTCTGGATGCCGACGCGGAGTTTACGCCCATTTAGCCGCCGTGCTTGTACGGCGCGTGAAGGTTGCTAAGCCGTAAGCGGCACACAATCAAGGCTACACGCGGTATTGCCGAACCTTTTCCATGCACCGGTTCGCCGCGGCCACGTCCGGTACACCTTGAACTTTGTAGAACACCCCGCCGGTAAGGTTATGGCTGTTTAATCGGTCTGTGAATGCGTCGAAGTCGACCTGCATGACCAGCGGCATGTCTCCGGCACGTGTTCTTAGCTCGTCGAGTATGTCAAACGCAAGCGGGAACCCCATGTCGTCGCCCATGAAAATGGCCTTCAGGCCCTTCAGCGTACAGGCGGCTTCCAGCAAGTGCCGTCCGTTGCCGTGAATGTGTACCACGCCGCCGTCAAATCGGGCAAATATCCGCTCGATCGGCTCGCGTCCCCATCGCTCGAAGTAATCGACCGAGGTCATGTGAAACGGGTCGAGGCTCTCCGAGACGATTCGCCCTGGAACCCACTGCACCATGTTGCTATATGTCCCGCCGTCCAGGGCCGGCGCCATGTCGAAAAACGTGCTTTGAATCTGTACGTTCAAATCGAATGCGAAATCGGTTGCCCGGCGGATCATTTCCGGGTGTTCTTCCAGGCTCATGTAGGTTTCGGTCGCCCCGAGCAACTCGAAGACGAAGTTCAGCGAATCGATCAGGATGAAGTGGCTGATGCCGAATTTTCCCAGACGCACCTTCGACGAATATCTTCGTCTGATCGATGTACCGCTTCCACCAAGGGTGCAACCGGTCGAACTTCAGCGAGTCGAACCCCGACCAATCCTTCAGCAACGGTGCGACCATCGAAGATATCCATCCGTTCTCGGGATGGACCATAAATCGGACGTCGCCACCTACTAGTCCGCCGTACAACCCCTGGTCGAATTCGCTCAGGTATGCGCTGGGGATCGAGTCGTCCTGGACGGCCGCACGCTCGCCGAGCAGGCGGTTCCAGAAATCGATCCGCTCCGCCGGCTCTGGATAATCGCAGTAACCCTCGGTGTGCTGCTGTTGGAAGTCGGCCAATGCCGCACAAGGAACTTCCATTTTGGCGAATATGCGGTCACCGGCTTGTCGTTCATACAGCGTACGGAGCCGTCCGAGGAGTTCTTCAACGTTCAGTTTGTAGGAAATCATTGTATGGATCGGGAATCGGGGTTCAAGCTTCTGGCCCTTAGCCCCTGATCCCTGGCCCCTGTTATACATACTCGGCCGGGAACTTCCACGGATCGCGGTACTCGGGCATCGACAGCTTGGCCGCTTCGGCGTCGCCGACGATCCGTTCGGTCGTCGAGTCGAACCGAATCGACCGGCCAAGTTTCAGCGACAAGTTGCCCAACACCAACGGCACGTCGATCTTGCAGTGGTAATCCGGACAGCAACTGGGCTGCTTGCGCGACTTGATGCAGTCGAGCCATTCGCGTTCGTGGCCGGGAGACGACGGGATTGACTTCTCCGGCGTTTGGGCGTCTTTCATTCGATCGCCCTCTGGCACTATCTCGTGCTTGCCGTAATTGCAATACATCGTACCGTTGACACCGTGGAAGTAAATTCCTAGCCGCCGTGACGGATTGCCTCGGCCAAAGTCGAAGCCGAAACTGTTCACCATCGACATCATCCACGTCATGGTGAAGTTCGGGTACTGCCATAAGAGTTCCTGCGTGTCCGGGGCGTCGCCGTCGTCGCTAATCGTATAGCGTCCGCCGGAGCTGTAGGTCACTTCCGGATATCCCAGCTTAAGCGCCCAGACCGGCAGATCGACGATGTGCGGCCCCATGCCGCACGTCCAGCCGCCGCTGTATAACATGAACGACGGATGGTGGTACGCACTTTTGGCCAATATGGAATTGTACGGCAGCATCGGGTACGGCCCGATCCACTTGTC
>DAOWNK010000102.1 GCA_030642635.1 Pirellulales bacterium | reverse complement strand
GTCACTACGAACGGATGTATACCACTGCACCATATGAACAAATGTATCACATCGCCCGGGGAATTTCAAGATCGGGAATTGGCCACACCTGCCGGCTACCGTATTTCAGGCACACTGCTTCTGCGAAGCAGTGGCACACGGTCAATCACGCCCACCAGGCGCTAATTCAAACTGGACTTCCATGACCAACCGGGTTTTGGTGGTCTCTGATGGCTTCGCCGATCCGGCGGAGCCAACTGTGCGGAGGTATGCCTTGTAGGCTTGGCGAACCGAGCCACTGTTGGCATCGCCACGGTGGACCCAGAGGCGGTAGTTCAGCGTCAGTGGTTTGCCCGGCTGTAGAGTGAATAAATTCACACCGGGCCACGCCGGATTGAGAAAGCCGTAGTGACGTAGTGTCCAGCCGACAGGAGCGTCCGTGTGGTCAGGGTGCACAAATATGGCCGCGCCGGACATTTTGTCGCTCCCGCCAAACTGTGACGACAGATCGGCCCAGGCGAACGCTTTGTGGTTGCTGTCGGGCTGTCGTCCTTGGTCGGTGGTCAGCACGGCATTTTTCGGGTCTCGGAAGCGGAGCATAAGACCGCCGTATCCGGCGCCGCCGTAGGTGTCCTTTCGGCCAGCGATCTCGATTGGTTTGTCGGCTGCCGTGATCCGCCATTTGATATCGACAGCGCGCCCAATCTCAGACGCTTTGTGCACACGAAGGCGGAACGTTTCGGAGGCCACTTCGCTGCCATCGTCCAAAACCCAAGCATTCTCAACGGCCAGCACAGCGCCGTCGGCGCTGCTTTGTCGTTGAATCCATCGTCGGAAGCGGGTGTGGAGGCCGCGGAGGTCCCACGGATCGGTTGTCTTGCCGTCTATTTTTGCATGTGCCCATGCCCCACACAAACCACGGTGGTGATGATCACCTGGGAAGTCGTCGGTTAAAATTTCGCCGTCCAGTCCGTAGATTGGGTGGACATAGCAGGAGCGTTTGCGATCGGCCGATACCCCCGGTTTGAGTTGGTCACCGAAGTTATACGCCAGCACCGGCCGATCATTCTCGTACAGGGTGAGTATTCCTTTCTCCGGTTCTTCGACGAAACGAAACCCCGGCGTGCTTTGCGGAGACTCGGCCGCAACGACAGTCGCTATCCACAAACCGAGGAGACTTCCAAATAGAATACGAATCGGCGCTGAAATCATAGATGTTTTCCTTTCGTAAACACAAGATCAAAGATATTGTGCGGGGAACTTCCAGGGATCGCGGTATTGGGGTACAGCGGCCTTGGCGGCCTCGTCGCCGTTGATGATCTTTGCGGTTTTCGGATCGAAGTCGATAGATCGGCGGAGCTTCAGCGACAGGTTGGCCAGGTTCAACGCTATGTCGATCTTATAGTGATAGAATACGCTGCAACTGGGCTGCCGGCGGGTTTTGATGCAATTGAGCCATTCTCGTTCGTGGCCGGGCGATGGTGGAATCGACTCTTTTGGGGTTTGGGCATTCTTCATGCGGTCGCCCTCGGGCACGACCTTGTGCATATCGTAATCGGCGAACAGCGTTCCGTTGACACCATGAAAGTAGGCCCCTATCCGCCGGGCGATGTTGCCGCGGCCGAAATCGAACCCGAAACTGTTGACCGTCGACATACACCAGGTCATAGTGAATTCAGGATACTGCCAAAGGACCTCTTGCGTATCGGGGATGTCGCTCACGTCGTCGACCGCATATCGCCCGCCAGAACAACTTACTTTTGTGGGTAAGTCCAACTCCAGCGCCCAATAAGGCAGATCGACAACATGAGGCCCCATGCTTGGTGTCCAGCCGCCGCCGAAATCCATAAACACAACATGGCGTGAAATCATGCGGGGATTGAATTGCCGCATCCGCGCCGGTCCTACCCAGAGGTCCCAATCGAGTCCCTCCGGTGGATTGCAGTCAGCCGGTTTCCCCCAACCTTCAACGCCGTCGTTCATTGCGATAAACGTCCGCGCTACGGAGATTTTGCCGAGGTTGCCGGAGCGAATCAACTCGACCACCCGACGATAGTTCGAGCCGGCGTGAATCTGTGTGCCGATCTGGCTGATTCGCTTGTGCTTTTCTACAGCCTGTTTCAACGCCAGGGCTTCAGCCGGATAGAGCGTCATGGGTTTCTGCACGTAGATATCTTTGCCCGCCTCGCAAGCATCAATCGCTATTAGTGCGTGCCAGTGGGGCGGAGTGGCGATGATTACCGCGTCGATGTCCTTTTGTTGTAGCATCTGGCGATAGTCATTGTATGATTTGGCGGTGTTTTGGTATTTTTGCAAGGCCGAATCTCGCCGCTCCTTCCATGGATCGCAGACGCCGGTTACGACGACGTCGGGGTATTTTGCACAGTTATTCAGGTTGGCCTTGCCCATCCCGCCGCAGCCGATCAACCCGATATTGATTTTCTCGTTCGCCTCGGGACCGTCGCCCTTTCCCAGGGCACCGGCGGAAACGAAGTATGGAACGGCCGCGCCGACAGATGCTGTTTTTCGCATAAACTCACGTCGTGAAAAATCGTTTGACTCAGACATTGGGGGCCTCTCCTTTGTAAACATTTCGGTAACATTTCAGCCAAATGAAATAGCGACTACATTTTCTGCCCGTTTAGCACGCCGTGTGACGTAAGCAAAATATTATCCCAAAAAACCACACGGCGTGCAAGCACGCCGGCTAAACAAGGAAAAATCGTTCAATACAATTTCTCTGGAGTTTTGGCTATTCCCGGCGCGAACCGGTACAAAAATGCAACGGCATAGGTTCCTCCCACTTTTTTCTCTCTAATAGGCATTTATGCTGATCGGATAACCATCGGCAGATAGGTTCAGTCGATCCCAGGTCGATGTGTAGTTGGCGGTGGTGCTGGTTTCGATGTGATTACTGATCCAGTGGACGCTGCCGTCCGCGAAACAGACGAACACACCACCTGGATGACTGCTGCGTGATGAGACCTGTCTGTTGGGGAACATGTCGTCGCAACTGCATCCCATGCCCATTTTTTGCAACTCGGCGCTGCCGCCGACTGCGTCTTGGATTGCGGCGCAAGCGGCGATATCATCGGCATACAGCCCTTTGGGGTTCGGCCCGGCGGCATCGCCGAAGTATCCGTGGGCGAAGCAAGCGCTTGGTCCGGCCCCGCCCATGGCCCAGGTGCCGCGGCAATCGAAAGCGACCACTCCGGTGCGAAGCTCTGCCAGCATGATGGTGTTAGTGAGGCCATCGCGGATATGGGCAGGCTTGCAGGAGAGGTTTGGCCCCATCACTCCGCGGGTCCGCCCGTCTTGCCACGAAGTCAGCCTTCCTGCACAAGTTACGCCGTTGAAACCACTACGGGTGCAATGCTTAGTGTCGGAGTGGTATGCCAGCCCGCCGTTGGCGCCGTAGTTGCCACGTGCCCAATTGTCTTGGTGGTTCGTGTTATGGCCCGCAATTGTGCCGGAATACTTGGTTCTGTTGGCGCCGGCGTCGGACGGGCACATCATCACCGCCAACTGTGTTCCTCGGGCTTCCCGGTTGACGGGATCCACAATGGACAGGGTCAAATCGAATTTGTCGTAGAGTGTCTGCTGATCGAGAAACGGCAGGATCAAGATCACCCAGTTTTCGCAGAAGTTGGCGTTGTTCGCCCGGTCGATATCCTGGGAATCGCTGGAGGGGTCCCAAGGGTTGAGGTCGCGCCACTGCGAAGCAGGAGGAAACTGCCCGTGATTCTCAGTGTAATGGAGCACAGCCAGACCGAGTTGCTTGAGGTTGTTCTGACACTGCACCTGCCGCGCCGCCTCGCGCGCCGCCTGTACGGCCGGCAGCAGCAGTGCAATCAAGATGCCGATGATCACAATTACGACCAAAAGCTCTATTAGCGTAAAACCGATTTTGGGGTTTCTCATGTCTTCTTACTGAGGTTTGGCAATTTCCAAGTCGAACGTCGTCGATTCGCGCGACACAGTAACCTTAAGCGGAGTGGTGGTCACATCGGTATACTCGACAGGCACGGCAGCGGTGAGGTTCTCGTCTTCGTCCGTGGCTTTAACGGTTACTTTGTGCTCGCCCGAGACCGCACCGTCGGCATAGTCGTAGGTGGTCATCTCTGAAAACGTTCCGTCGGCCGGGTCAACCAGGGCCTCGCCCGGCTTGGGGTAGGTCTTGCTATCGAGGGCCTCTACCTGTGGGACGAACATTACAATGATCCTGTAGGCCGGGATCAATGAACCGTCCTCGTAGCTGACAGTTCCCGAAATCGGGATCACCCTGTACGGCTCACTACCGCCACAGCCGGCCAGCAAGACAACGACCGCCGATAGTAACGAACAAAAACGCAACCACACTGTCATATACACCTACCAACTGACTAAGTTGTCATCGTTCCCGGCCACACCACACGGCGTGGCCTGGTGCGCATACCACCGATCCTCAAGCCCACGGGTTGCAACCCCGTGGGCTTGATGTAGTGCTCATTGACGGCCGGCGTGCCGTTCACGTAAAGCTTGGTCGTTCCAGTTTCGCGGACCAGTGCCAGATGGGTCCATTGGTCGACGGCCACGTTGACATCGAAATTGAGAAACGCCACGTTACCAAACAGGCCAATCCACTTGTTTCCTCTTCGGTAGATTCCATAACCGCCGGTTGTGCCACCGGGGCCGCCGGGGTAACCGTTGTAGGCTACGATCGCGTTATCGCCGGTGCTGTTCGCGTTGACCCACGCTTCGAGAATCCAGTTATCCGTCCCCACAAACACAGGAGATTTTGCGTAATAATAATGGTCGTCACCTTCTTCAGCGTTGAAGTCCATCGCCAAGGAACTGCCCGGGGCAGCCGTGTCGGACGTGTAGATCGGTGAACCGTGCTTTTCCAAATGCCGGCGGCGCCTGTCGTCGGTGGTCACCGGATTGCCCGGCGACTCCGCTACTGCGTCCGGATCGTCCTCGCCCAGCCGGTAGTGCGCCAGCACTAAGAAGTGGTCAGGCCCTAAAGTGTTCCAACTGCTTGGAATATGTCGCAGGAACCGGTCCCGGTCCGCGGTCAGTATGGTAGCCAGCCGACCTTGGGCGTCGAACCGTGCCGCCTGACCGGCCTTCAATCGTTGTTTTCGAGCGGTGGCGCCGTTTTCGGCAGCGTACTCTACCTCAATCTCGCCGACAAAGATGTGGACCTCGGTTGGGCCGGCATCCGTAACCTCGGCGGCAAACTCGGTGCCCAGATCCACGATAGACATGCCGGGCGTCTCGACGGTGAACCCGGCAGCCGGCTTGGGCACCTTTGCAATAAGTTTTCCGACATCCAGCCGGCAAGCGTTTTTTTGCTCGACGGTGAACTCGACCGGTCCTTCCAGTACAACCTTAGCCCCGTTGTAGTAAGTGATTTGGACCAGCCCGGAGTCTAGTTTCAGCTCGCGGCCGAGACCTAAATGGGCGTAGCTCAGCGGCGGCAGGTAATTGTCCGCCCAGCGGCAGTTGTGCAGGCCGGTAATTCGGGCGACGAACTTGAATTTTCCATCCTTGTCCACGCCCCGGAGGCCTGTGCCACTGGTGCTGGTAGTGCAGACGTGGTTAGAGCGGCTCCGCTCGTAAGTCGGCGCGGGCAAGATACTAAGTATCGAAATCATACAGACCATGAATATCGTTGCGGCCAGTATCGAGAGCGGGCCGGGTTGCGAGAAGTACTCGCGGGTCCAGTGTGCAGCATCGCCAAGAAAACCCAAAACCGGCCGGCCGGCCGGCAAGGCGTCGGGCAACTCGACAGGCACGGTCTGCCCGATGCGACGCCACTTCAGCACCCGGTAGATGTCGCCGTGCAATTCGATGCAATCGAGGTAATAGTCCATCGCACGGCCGTCGTCGCGCAGGTGTGACTCCAGCCGGAACATCCCGTCGGCGTCGATCGTGCCGTTGCAGGCGGCGCCGAGGAGCAAGCGCAGCTCGGTCGGGACGTTCGAGATGTTCCGATAGTACGTCATTGTCGCCCCTCATTGGCGAGTGTCCGATTGATACAGTTCATCAGCACGTCGCGGATTCGTTCCAGTGATTTGTAAACGCCACCGACCGGCCGGCCGATCTCCTCGGCCGCCTGCTTGATGCTGCCGGCGCCCGCATAGCAGAGTTCGATCAACTCGCGATCGGCGCCGGGCAATTTGTCCATGCAGGCAGCCAATGCCTCCAGCCGGCTTTGGTGTATATCCGCCCGAGCCGCATGTGCGTCGGCCACGGCGTCGAGAAACTCGTCGCTGAAGCGGATGCGGCTGCGACGCTTGGTCTTCAGGAAGTTTCGTGCCTCGTACAATGCAATGCGGCATGCCCAAGGCTCGAACTCTCCGCCGACTGGAAACTCGTCGAACTTGCGCCAGATAATCAGCCCGGTCTGCTGCAAGACGTCTTCCGCGTCGGCAAGGTTCTGCACCAGCGCAAGGATATATCCGAAAAGCTGATGCTGGTGCGATGTGAAGAGTTTTGCAAACTCCTCGCTTCGCGACTCGCCACATTACTCTTTGCTGTGTTGTTCGTGGGCCATATCTTTCCAGTTTAATTGGACAGAAAGACAAAGTAGGCACAAAATTGGCATATTCCTCTATGGGAATACGTACAGCGGGCGTGGATTTCGAGTTGGAAAAACCCGAAAAGGGGCAGGGGAATGACGTAAAGTGTTGCCGGGAAAGGGGTTAGGAGAAGGCGGAAGGCGGAAGGCGGAAGGCGGAATAAAAGCCGCTTGCGGCTTAGCACCTTCCGCCTTCCCCCTTCCGCCTTCCGCCTTCCCCCTTATCTTCACCCCTTCCCGAATATCCCGGTGGCGTACCAGATGCCGTTGCTGCCGCGATGCATGTCGTAGCCGTAGACGCGGTGTCGGGCACGGACCGCTCGCCAGTGCCCATCGGAGAGTCGCCAACAGCGGACGCACTCCACAGCGGCCTCGACCAAGTGCTCGCCCGGCCAACTCTCCGCACAAACTTCGCACGCAATCAATCCGTCCGGCAAGGCAGCGTTTATCCTGTGGAATCGCCTTTCCCAGTGGTGGTGGCCTTGCAGTGCGATCTTCGCCTGATAATTCGAGTGGCTGGAAGCCTCAACAAGCAAATTCCCGTCGATCTGCCCGGCGGTGCTGGCCGGTCGGTCGGGATGAACGCGCACTGCATAGATGAGCGTCCGTTGGGTAAGCGTGCCGGACGGCAGGTCGAGAATCACCGCCATGCGTTCCGGCGTGTACTGAAGCTTATCGGTTATCGGAAACGTGCTGACGACATATTCATAATATTCAGCGTCGCGGTGGACGAAATCGAGTATTGCGATGCCCGGCCGGCCGAGCATCTCTTTGAAGGCGTCATTTTTAAGTAGCTCGATCTTCTTACCGTCGACACGAATCTCGGCGTCCAGCGGCAATTGCACACACACGTAATCCTTCAGCTTCTTGCAGACCACCGCGTTGTCGAGCGTTTCCGCCTTGAATCGGTTGCACGGTTCATTTTTGCCGGGATCGCAGAAATAGATCAGCATCATTCGACGCTGCTGTTCGGCGATCTTCATGGCCTCTGCGTAGTTGTCGTGCCAGAGGATTTGGACGGTCGGAGTATCATCCGCCGCCGATTCCGCCGCCAAATGAACAATAAACGAAAACATACAAACGGTAATTACCGTCGGCACGGCGTGAGACATATCAAACATCGAAGTACTCCTTGTTATAAAGCCGCGACCGCTGGTCGCGCCCAGATGTGTCGACATAACGTGTATGCCATCGGGGCGCGACCAACGGTCACGGCTTTATGTGATGGGATTGTGAATTATGCTGCCATTGTTGCCGATAGTCATACATGCTAAGCTAGTCAAGCACAAGTGGCTGTGCCGATTTTTGTGTTTAGCTTAAACAAGTAAACCGGGAAGGAGCCGACAGATGAGTTCCCATATAGTCCGTATGGCGGGTGTGGTGTGGATTGCCGCAAGTCTTTCTACGACAGGTGGTTACGTTGCGGCCGAGTCGCCGTCGCCCGATTTCCCATCGGTCGAGAAGCTCCCGGCCGCATGTCTGGCCGCCAAGGCGAATTTCCGGCCGTTGACACAGAAAGACGTCCAATCGGCCAAGGTTGAACTGATTGAGGCGGCCGGCCGACTCGACAAAAAGCTGAAATCGGACGGGAAAAACGGCGAAAATTGGCGGAAATATCTCCTGTGGGAGAAATTCCAAGGTCAACTGAAAAGTGACGAAGCGTCCGATCTCGATGTGCTGGGCTCGGTCTACAAGAGATACGCCGCCGACCACGAAGGACTAGCCTTGGTTTGGTTCCTCGATGTGAAAGAGGCGATTGGTCGATATCGGTTCCTTGCCGCATCTGTCGAGAGTCCTAAGTTGAAGGCCGCCTACGACCGGATGTTGGATGGCCTGGCAGAGCAGCTCGAATCTTATCGCAGCAAGCCGACTGCCGAAGTCGCCGTTGCAATCGGCCGCGCGGTGGGCCAACTGCAAGACGCTCGGCAGGCGCCGGAGTTGGTCGCCGCCGTGTTACATCATTTCGCCCGACCCAACCTGTTTGCCGATGTCTCGTCCGAGTTGATCGCCGCAGCCATGTCGGAGGACGTTGACGAGACCGCACCGGTCGAGGATGTCATACTCGGCACGCGAATTCGCGGGACCGGACATACCACCGGAAACGTCACCGCGAAGCTGGTCCCGGATGAACTGCGCGGCGTGGTCGACATTACGTTCCTCGGCATTACCAAAACCGACAACGTGGGCACCAACGGCCCGGTGCGAATCTACAGCAACGGTGTTACCCGACTGGGTGTGTGCAAGCGGATTTGGATTAACGCAGAGGGATTCTCCTCGTTCCCGTCGGTCGCCAAGGCGATAACCGATAGCGAGATAACCGACATCCACGGCGGCAGGATGGCGGAACGCATCGCCTGGAATCGGGCCGGCCAGCAGCAATATCGTGTACAGCAAATCGCATCTGAACACGCTCAGCAACGAGTCAACCGACGAGTGGACGACGAGACGGCCGAGTTGCTCGATCGGGCGAACGATGCGTTCGTGAAAAAATTCAGACAACCGCTTGTGGAACGAAATTTGTTCCCTAAAAGATTCGACTTCAGCACAACCACAGAACAGTTGAAGCTGGTCGGATTGCAGGCCGACCGATATCAACTGGCTGCACCGAGCGAACCGGTTACCGAATTGATCGAACACCACGACATTGCACTGCGAGTACACCAGTCTACGATCAACAACCTTGCCGCCGATGCCGTGGCGGGGCGAACCGTCCGCGACGAGACCTTCCGGTCAGTCCTGATCGCCCTGCTGGGCAAGCTGCCCAAGGAACTCAAGGAAACCGAAGACCAGACGCCCTGGGCAATCACATTTGCCGCCAGGCAGCCGGTCACCGTTGCATTTGCCGACGGCGGGTTTACCGTGACCGTTCGCGGCCGCAGATACTACCGCGGCGACGAGTCTTACCCGGGCATGAATGTAACGGCCGTCTACAAGTTCGCCGAAGCCGACGGCGGTTTCAAGGCGATTCGTCAGGGCGAGTTGCAGATTTTTCCGCCGGGGTTCGTTCCCGGCAGCGGCAAGAAACTCTCCGCCCGAGAGGTGACCATACGGACGCTGCTGAAACGCCGGTTCGGCAAAATCTTCGACGAGGAGTTCCTCATCGAACAGATCGAGTTGCCGGAGCGTTGGAGCAAGGTCGGCAAGCTGCAGCCGGTCCAGTTGGTCGGCCAGCACGCATGGCTGACCGTCGCCTGGCGGCGAGTTGCCCAGTAATTACGAGCTATCGGCTATCAGCTTTCGGCCAAGTAATGTCGCCACATCCATGTGGATAACCACGCATGTCAACTCGCAAGTGTCGTTTCCTCGGGGTTTTGTGAGGTGTTGGACATTTGGACGAATACTGCACCGGTCCAAAAATTCCCACAGGCCGCTGCGATCGGTCGTAAGTTGTTGCCGGAGACCACATTAC